>NZ_JAVJRX010000044.1:0-51642 GCF_040219735.1 Coleofasciculus sp. G1-WW12-02
ACTTGTATTTACATTACCACAATAGTAGAACGTTATCCGAATTATTTGACTGGCGAATAAATTCGCTACCTAGACGGTTCGCTCGGTTTCATCTCCCAGCTAAAGAGCGTGGGAGCCTTCACCCATCGCTTTTCCGGTAAAGGTAGAACGTCTGGGAAAAGAGATTAAATATGTTACAACCAGAATATTGATTTTTCCCTTCTAGTTGGACATTTCATGGTTTCTCTTGCTGGATACGAAGATTTCAGGCAAATCCATGACAGCGAGAACTCGCAAGTGTATCACGCTCGGCGAATTCGCGATCGCCAACCCGTCATCCTCAAATTTCTCAACCGAGACTATCCCACGACAGAGCAAATCCGACGCTACAAACAAGAATATCACCTCACTTGCCAGTTAGAGTCTCCAGGTATCGCCAAAGCCTACAGTCTCGAAGAATGGGGACGAAGCTACGCGATCGCTCTAGAAGATTTTGGCGGAATTTCCCTCAAACAATGGCTGCAACAGCGTGAACCCCTCTCTCTACGCGAATTTTTAGTCCTGGCAATTTCCATTGTCGATAGTTTAGGACAAATTCACGCTCAACATATTATTCACAAAGATATTAATCCTGCCAATATTGTTTTTAATCCCGACACCAAAGAACTCAAAATTATTGACTTTGGCATTGCTACCCAACTGAGTCGAGAAAATCCCACCCTGAAAAATCCCCATGTTTTAGAAGGGACACTGGCTTATATTTCCCCAGAACAAACAGGGAGAATGAATCGAGGCTTAGATTATCGCACAGATTTTTATTCCTTGGGAGTAACCTTCTATGAAATGCTGACAGCAAAGTTACCCTTTGAAACTATTGATCCCTTGGAATTAGTCCATTGTCATATTGCCCAAAATCCCCCCATCCCCACCACCCCACACCCGACATTCATTTTTGAGATTGTCATGAAATTGATGGCGAAGAATGCTGAGGATCGCTATCAAAGTACTTATGGATTAAAAGCTGACTTAGAAACCTGCCTCAAACAATTAACCCAAACAGGGACAATTGTTCCCTTTCCTCTCGGTCAACAGGATAGTTCTGATCGCTTTCAAATTCCCCAAAAACTCTACGGACGAGACACAGAAATCGCCGCGTTACTTGCTGCTTATGAACGAGTTGCCGAGACAGGAAAGGTTGAACTGATGTTAGTGGCAGGGTATTCCGGTATTGGCAAATCCTCTCTCGTCCAAGAACTTTACAAACCAATTACAGCACGTCGGGGCTATTTTATTTCGGGTAAATTCGACCAATTTCAACACAATATTCCCTATTCTGCCATCGTTGCCGCTTTTCGCGGATTGATTGAACAATTATTAGGAGAAACCGAGTTTAAATTACAAATCTGGCGAGACAAACTATTGCAGGCGTTGGCAACTAACGGACAAATTATTATTGATGTTATTCCCGAAGTTGAACTGATTATCGGTAAACAACCTGCTGTTCCCCTATTAGGCGCCAACGAAGCGCAAAATCGCTTCAACCTGGTTTTTGAGAATTTTATCCGCACCTTTTGCAGTGTCGAGCATCCTTTGGTAATTTTCCTCGATGACTTGCAATGGGCGGATTTAGCGACATTGAAACTCATGGAACGGATTTTGCTTGACGGTGAAACCCAATCTCTTTTGCTCTTAGGAGCCTATCGCGATAATGAAGTCTCGGTTAGTCATCCGTTGGCAATTTCCCTGCAAAAACTTCAGCAAAACAAAGGTGACGAGATTACGCAAATTACGTTAACCCCTTTATCCCTAAACCAAATTACCTGTTTAATCAGCGATACCCTCCAGCAGGAGGCGGAAACGGTTCGCGATTTAGCCCGTTTAGTTTGGCAAAAGACGGGCGGTAATCCTTTCTTTATCAATGAATTTTTACAAGCCTTGTCTAGTGAAGAATTGCTGCAATTTAATCGTGAACAGAGACGTTGGCAATGGGATCTGGCAGCGATTGAACGAAGGGGATTTACGGATAATGTCGTGGAATTGATGGTGAGTAAACTACAAAAATTACCACCCATTAGCCGAAATCTTTTATCCCTAGCGGCTTGTTGTGGAGCAGAATTTAACTTAAAACTTCTGACCTGGGTTGAGCAAAAATCTGCTCAAGAAATATTTAATTTATTAAAAGTTGCCTGGGAACGCGGCTTTATTTTCCCATTATCCGAAGCCGATGAAAATCTGATAATTCAGTCCTATAAATTCGGACATGATCGTATTCAACAAGCTGCCTATTCGTTGATAAGTGTTCAGCAACGAAAAGAATTTAACTTAAAAATAGGTCGCCTGTTGTTGGCGAATCTCGATAGCCAAGAACGAACAGAAAGAATTTTTGAAATCGTCGATCGATTGAATGCAAGTCGATCGCTGATCACCGATGAATTAGAACGGTTGGAGTTAGTCCAGTTAAACCTACTGGCAGGGAAACAAGCCAAAGATGCCAACGCTTATGAGGCGGCTAGAGACTATTTAGTTTTCGGGATGGAGGGGTTGACTAATGAGGCATGGTCAACTCACTATGACTTGGTTTTGGACTTGTATAAAGAACGAATTTTTGTTGAATATTTAAACGGTAATTTTGATGCGTCAGAAGCACTGATTAACTCTACCTTACAACAGGTTAAATCAGCACTGGATAAAGCCGAAATTTATAAACTGCTGATTCTTCAATACACACTGATGGCTAACTACTCAGATGCGATTGAAACGGGACGAAAAGCTCTAGCGTTGTTTGGGGTTGATTTACCGAAAACCGACCTAAAAACGGCTCTTGCTGTAGAAATTGAACTCGCGAAACAAAACTTAGGCAACCGCCCAATTGCCTCATTGTTATCTGAACCTGAAATCGCGATTCCTGAGCAAAAAATGGTTGGGGAACTGTTGGAAAATATTGATCCCCCCGCTTACTTTTTTAATCAGGAACTCTACGCTGTTATTGTTGTCAAGATGGCGAATCTTTTCTTAACTTATGGCAATATTCCCGAATCGGCAAAGGGGTATGTGACTTACGGAATTATATTGGGTTCTATTTTAGGGGATTATCAAGCAGGGTATGAGTTTGGTTGTGTGGCGGTAAGGTTGAGTGAGCGCTTCAACAGTCAGCTCCAAAAATGTGGGGCTTGTTTGATTTTCGCGGGTCATTTGAATCATTGGGTAAAACCGATCAAGTTTGCGCGACAGATTTTCGATGATTCCTATCATGCGGGTTTGTCATCGGGAGAATTACGCCATTCTGGATATGCTCTGGAACATCAGTTACGTTACTTATTTTATCAAGGAGTTAACCTTAAAGAAATTAGCGAAATTTTGCCCAATTATTTACAGTTTTTGCAAAAGACAAAAAATCAATGGGCAATTGATGGAATGGTGGGATTTCAACTGGCTTTATTGAATTTAATGGGAATGACTGAGAGTAAATTAGAGTTTTATAACGAGGATTTTAATGACTTTGATTATCTGGAAACCTGTCGAACCCATAACAGTTTTGCTTGGCTTTGTACGTTTAATATTTTTAAAGCCCAAATTTTGTATTTATATGATGAATTTGAGATGGCTTTAGCGGCAATTTTAGAGGCTGGCAACTCTATAGATTTTGTTTTAGGTCATTTCCAAGTCTCGGAACATAATTTTCACCATTCATTAATTCTGGCATCCCTTTATTCACAGGTAACCGAGGGAACCCAAAAGCACTATTGGCAGCAGTTAGAAAGTAATCAAAAGCAAATGAAAATTTGGGCAGATAATTGCCCAGAAAACTTTCTGCATAAATATCTGTTGATCGCCGCAGAAATGGCGCGGATTTCGGGAGATCATTTAGAAGCCATGGAGTTGTATGATCGCGCTATTGATTCTGCGCGGACAAACAAATTTATTCAAAATGAAGCCTTAGCCAACGAACTAGCGGCTAAATTTTGGCTGGCGAAAGGCAAAACAGAATTTGCCAAAATCTATCTAAAAAATGCCCATTATGGGTATAAAATTTGGGGGGCTAAACGGAAAGTCAAGGAGTTAGAAGCCACCTATCCACAGTTTTTGCGATCGCTAACGGTTTTTCCCTCTATTTTAGCAACCTTTCAGGGTTACACGACAAACGACTCAACGGATACGAAAATTTTAGATTTAGCCACAACGATCAAATCAAGCAATGCCATTTCCAGCGAGATAGTTTTAGATAAATTGCTGGCAACTTTAATGAATATTCTCGTCGAAAATGCCGGAGCGCAACGCGGTATCTTAATTTTACCCAGCAGTAATGGGTTATGTGTCGAAGCCACAAAGGAAGCTGACTCCCAGGAAATTCCCGTACTGCAATCGCTTCCTTTGGATCAGTTTGAACGGCTATCCTCAAAAATTGTCCATTATGTCGCCCGCACTTGTAAAACTGTTGTTTTAAACGATGCAACTCGTGAAGACAACTTTACCAACGATCCCTATATTCAAAAGTATCAGTGTCTATCTATCGCCTGCACCCCCTTAATCAATCAAGGGAGACTCCAAGGGATTATCTATCTAGAAAATAACCTAACCACGGGAGCCTTTACCGAACAGCGTATGGCATTGTTGCGAACCCTCGCCACCCAAGCCGCCATTTCTTTAGAAAATGCCAAACTCTATGACAATATCACCACCTTAAACGCGGCGTATGAGCGGTTCATTCCGGCTCAGTTTCTCAGCTTTTTAGACAAAGAAAGCATTGTTGATGTGGAACTCGGCGATCAAGTCGAACGGGAAATGACCGTTTTATTTGCTGATATTCGCGATTTTACAACGATTTCCGAACAGATGAACCCAGCCGAAAACTTTGCCTTTATTAATGAGTATCTGGGTTATATGGAACCGCAAATTCAAAGCCATGGCGGATTCATCGATAAATATATCGGCGATGCGATTATGGCACTCTTTCCCAATTCTGCCGATGATGCGGTTAAAGGAGCGCTCGCCATGTTACAAGAATTGAAAAGATACAATAAAACGCGACAGGACAAGAATCTGAAACCCCTACGGATTGGTATCGGTTTGCATACAGGATTGTTAATGTTAGGTACAGTTGGCGGATTTGGGCGCATGGATGGGACAGCGATTGGGGATGCGGTGAACCTCTCCTCGCGCATAGAAGGGTTAACCAAACGATATGGGGTTTCGTTGTTAATCACCCATCAAACTTTAGCACGTTTAAATAATCCCTTAGAATACGATTTTCGATTTATCGAACAAGTGAAAGCCAAAGGCAAAGCTAAAGCGGTTGGTTTATTTGAAGTGTTTTCTGCCGATTCACCGGAATTACGAGAGGCAAAAAATGCTACGAAAGATACGTTTGAAAGGGCAGTTTTGTTATATCATTTTGCTTCCTGTTTAGAAGCGGCGCCTTTATTTCAAGAATGTGTGGACTATCATGCCGGCGATCGCCCTGCTGGCAGTTATCTCGAACGTTGTCACCGCTGCGCTATAGAATTTCCCCATGAAATGTAAACAGCGCCATTCAAAACTCAAAGCGTCACTAGATTCGCGATCGCCTCGATAATCTGATCGGGTTCAACAGGTTTAGAGAGATGAAGATCAAAGCCCGCTGCTAGTGCCTTTTCCTGATCAGTTTCTCCCGCATAAGCCGTCAGTGCGATCGCCGGAATTTGCCCGCCGCGATCGCGTGGTAGTTTTCTCACCTGACGAATGAACTCATAGCCATCCATTTCTGGCATCCCAATATCACTGATTAGCACATCAGGTTGCCCTTGAGACAATACAGCAAGCGCCTCATTGGCGGAAGTGAACCCCTCAACCCTTGCACCGTAGGTTTCCAAGATAATGGTGAGCAACTCGAGCGTATCCACCTCATCCTCAACCACGAGCACCGTCACATCGGTTAAATCCAAACTCTCATCCTCTGGCGCGGAATTGTGAGTCTTGGTTAGCGAATCCGAGATCAGAGGTAACTTCACCGTAAACGTTGCTCCCTGTCCAATTCCCTCACTTTCAGCCGCAATCCTACCTCCGTGGAGTTCGATCAAGTGGCGGACAATTGCCAACCCCAATCCCAATCCACCAACACTCCGCGTCGTTGTACTATTCTCTTGACGGAAGTAATCAAATATGTGTGGAAAAAATTCCGGATTGATCCCCTGACCGGTATCACTGACTTGGATTTGCGCCTGTGAATCAATCTTTTCTAAGCGCACGGTGATTCGTCCACCCGAGGGAGTAAACTTTACCGCATTTGATAGCAGATTCCAAACCACTTGCTGGAGGCGGTTGGGATCACCAGACACAAATCCCACCCTTGATTCCAACTGGGTTTCAATTTCAATCGACTTGGCGGCGGCGGCTAAACCCATCGTTTCAATGGCAGCTTTAATCACCCGAACCAAGTCTACACGACAGACATTAAGATTCAACTTGCCGCGTAAAATCCGAGAAACATCCAGTAAATCATCAATCAGTTGAGCTTGCAAGGAAGCATTCCGTTCAATCGTTTCTAAGGCTTTGTCTACCTTAGTCGGACTAAGTTTTCGACTCCGCAGCAGTTTTGACCAGCCTAGAATGGGATTGAGCGGAGTACGCAACTCGTGAGACACAATCGCCAAAAACTCATCCTTGATGCGGTTAGCAGCTTCGGCTTTTTCTAAGAGTTGAATCCTCTCTTCTTGCACTCGCTTGTGTTGAGTAATGTCTCTCAGGGAAACCAGGTAACCCATCTCTCCTTGCCACTCAGTTTCTACCACTCGCATCTGAGCCACTCTATTTTCCCCAGTACCCGTCCGCACATCCACTTCTGTGTTATCTTCGCCCACCACCGGAAAACCCAAGATTTGACCCAATAGTTCGTCTTCCTCACGACTAAAGAGTGACAGTGCAGCTGGGTTGAGAAATCGCACAATACCATCTGTGTCTATCACCATAATCCCATCTGGATTCCTGCTGATTAAAACCTGAAACTGTGCCTCACTTTTGAGGAGTGCTGCTTCTACCTTTTCTTTCTCCCTATGGTTCTGTTGAGATTGTTCTGAGAGTCTCGCCACTTCTGCGGTTTGTACCTGCAACTGTTGCTTTAGGTCAAAAGAGTAAACCTTATCCTGTATGTTTCCGGGGCGTTCACTCTCCTTTGCAATTAATACCTGCTTCACAACTTGAGGAAGCTGTGCCAGTTGGTCGTAGAGCAGATAGTCCGTTGCGCCAGCTTTCATACAATCTACGGCAATAGACACACAGCTACTGTGGCTAATGATAATCACAGGAATATTGAGACTCTGTTCTTGTAAATAGGACAGTGCTTCAATACCATCAAACTCGGCTAAGGGATAGCCAATTAAAATTAGGTCAACAGTCGGATTCAGGTGATCTAAATACTCCGCTTTTGTACTGACGCGCTGCCACGTTACCGTCAACCCAGTTTCAGATAACAGCGACAGTATCTGCTCTGTTTCCAGAGCAGACTCTTGTAGAATTAAAAGGTTTAAGTCATTTGTCATTTTTTATGTGTTGATGGTGTTCATTGTTCATTGTTCATTGTTCATTGGTAATCCTCTTCCCCCGCTCCCAGACGCTTCAAAAGCGCGTCTCTACATGCTCCCCAGACGTAGCATACTACGTCTCTACTTAACAATCCTCAAACAAACCACTGAGGCGGTCAAGTTCACTCTGATTCACATAACTTGGATTACCAGAGAGAATACCTGTAACGTTGCGGAAGGATCTGCCAATGTGCATTCCATCATCATCAATTAAAAACTCCCGAATTTCCTTATGATGTCTTGAACCGCGCATTTTTAGCACCGTTAATACCCGATGGACTTCCCCCTGAACCTCCACATATCGCAACAAAATAATCACGTCAGTATTGGTAGAAATTTGGGCTTCGGTGACCGAAACACTGCCCATGAGCGGTGATGTATTAGCCGTAAAAAGTCCGGTGATTCGGAGTTTTTTAATAATAGAATTAAGTCCCAGAATAAATTCTCGAAACCCTTTGGAGGTAGTAACCTGCCCCAATGCCGAAATACTATCAATCGCGATTCGTTGCGGCTGAAAGTCCTCGATTATTTGTTTCATAGTCACTAAATGATTTTCTAGTCCGGTTTCTTCCGGATAGCGACAGACAACCTTTAGGTTTTTCTCTCGTTCCATCTTCTCGAAATCAACGCCCCAACCGGCAGCATTTCTAAAAAGCTGATCCCGGCTTTCCTCAAAGGCAAAGAGTAAACACCTTTCTCCATTGTTGACACCTCCTGCTAAAAACTCTGTTGCTGTTAACGTTTTGCCTGTACCCGTCGCTCCCGATACCAGAATAATAGAATCGCGGAAAAACCCTCCCCCACACATAGAATCTAACTCAGCATTACCCGATGTGACTCGCTCTTTGGATGATTTTCGCTCTAATTTAGTCGCTGTGAAGGGAATGACAACAATGCCTTGCTCCGGCAAGATAGTAAAGGGAAATTCACCATGTTGATGGGGAGTCCCTCGGTATTTAAGAATTTCAATCGTGCGGCGACGCTTCTCTTCAAGCAATACATTCCGCAGGATTACCACATTATCGGCGACAAACTCTTCTACACCATAGCGGCTGATGTCTCCGTATTCCTGAGTGCGTTCTGAGGTCAATACTGAGGTAATTTCCCGTTCCCGCAACGCCCAGGCTATATCAAATAAGTCGCCGCGTACTTGGCTTACGTCTGGCACATAAGAGAAAACCGCTCCCAAGGAATCCATGGATACCCGTTGCGCCTTGACTTTTTCTATTGCATATTCCAGGCGAGCTAGCAAGGGACCGAGATCATATTCACCACTGACTAAGGGTCTATTTCCCGTTTTGGGAGAAGCATCAACAAATGCCCATTTTTCTTCAGCTTCCCATTTTTCGATATCCCAACCAAAACCTTGCATATTTCGGCGAATGGCTTGAGGCGATTCTTCAAATGTGACAAAGACGCCATTTTCTCCCTCTTTGATTCCTTCGACCAGAAATTGACAGGCAAAAATCGTTTTCGCACTGCCGGCTGTACCTGCAACTAAGGTAGTTCGACCTTTGGGGAGTCCTCCTTCAGCTAATAGATCAAAGCCAGAAATACCTGTTTTAACTTTGTCAATAAAAATAAAATTGGACTGTGGCTGTTGGCTCATTCCTTTGCTTCTTGGTGTGAATTGGAAACATATAGAATAGCAGCTTAAGTGCCATGGCTCAAGGTTTTTGCGGCTTGACACCGATACTCAATCCCCATAAAACAGTTTTAGTGTCTGACAAATCTCCCACGATTCGCTGGACAGGATTGGGAAATTCTTTAATTAATGTCGGGGTAACTAAAATATGTTCCGCTTCTGCGAGCTGGGGAGATTGGAGAACATCAATAACCGTTATTTTATACTGACTCGGTAGTTCCTGCTCACAGAGTCGATACAAGTTGGCGATCGCACATTGCGATCGCGGGGTGTCTCCAGTAACATAAAGTTTGAGCCGATATCGTTTACACATGCTAGGATGCTCACGGACTTTGCCATATTCTTTGTGATCAAGGACTGAATTTCTTAGCATCTTTTCCTAAATTAATTTTACTCAATCCAATAAAATATCTTCGATAGTAAGCCGCTAAATTACCCATGACTTCCAATAGTAAAAAGCGCCCTTCTGTGGTATATGCTTGTGCCTTACGTCGATTCACGGCTTGATTTTTCTGTTTTAAGGTTTTTGTATGTAACTCTATGAGATCACGGGGGGAGGCTTGGAGTAAACCTAACTGTTCGGCAAAGGTATTTAGATGCATAGACAGCTGATGCTCGACTTTATAAATACGTTCTTCTAATGCCCACTCCATTAAATCACCATAGTGTTGCATCAGTTCCTCAAACACATCGGGCATTCTTTGGTGCAGGGGTTCTACACTGGACGATTTTTGGGTCGAGTTTATCTCACCAGTGATTAACTTTTCTAGATCTTTGAGCTCTTGCTGTTGCTGATGTTGTTCGAGTGCAGCCAAGTGATATCGTCGCTCAAGGGCGGCGCGAATCGCGTAGACGAGTAAACTGGTATCCAGCTTCGCCTTGGGTAAATACCCACAAGCTCCCAATTCTAAGGCTTTAACCGCAACTCTCTCATCTTCGAGAACACTTTGGACGATGATTGGTACATCGAATGCTGTTTGCTGCATTTGCCGGAGTGTCTCCATCCCCCGACTATCGGGTAACATTAAATCTAATAACACGACATCGATACCTCCTTGAGCCAAATAATCTCGTCCCTGATCTAGTGTCTCAGCACAAAGCAGTTCAAATCCTCTGCTAAATGAGGGAGATTTGGCAGTGGTGATCAGTTTTTGTAGTTTGTCTATGTCATCGGGGTTATCTTCGACCAGTAAAACTCGACAACGGTGATCCAGCATGAGTGGTGTTTCAGATATTAACTTATCTAATGATAAGAGATGATATAATTACCGAGCCTATCCATTGGGTATAATCGAGCCATTCACCTTCGCTTCTTTGTAATCGTAAACATAAATGTTGCCCCTTCACCAGGAACACTAGAGGCGGTAATCGTTCCCCCGTGACGTTGAACAATTTTGCGGCAAATCGTCAACCCCAAGCCTGTACCCTCGTAGTGACGGCGGCTGTGTAAGCGTTGAAATGCCTCAAAGATTTGCTCATTATACTCTGGCTTAAAGCCAATCCCGTTATCGTTGATCACAATTTGATACTGATCACCGAGTCCATTCTCCTGGGAATAAACCTTGACAATAGGCGCTGTTTCAGGGTGATGAAACTTCAGCGCATTACTCAGCAGATTCTGCATGAGTTGATGCATTTGCAGGGGGTCAGCCTCTACAGTGGGCAACTCTTCGACATCAACAATTCCATGGGTTTCCTTGAGTTGAACATCCAAATCGGATAACACCTCTTGGACAACTGTATTCAAATTTACCGAAACCAAAGGTTGATCTTGAGTTGTGAGCCGCGATAACATCAATAATTCATTGATAAAGGTTTGCATCCGATTCTTGACCTGGCGCATCCGTTCCAGGTACTCCTGCCCTTGTTCATCGAGAACCTGACTATATTCTTCTGTGAGCAAGTCATTAAGCATTTGCATTTTATGCAGAGGGGAAAGCAAATCGTGGGAAACGACAGAAGCAAAGTCTTCTAATTCCCGATTACTTCGTTCAAGTTCAGTTACCAGAGTTTTCATCTGATTTTGGGTTTGCTTTATCTGAGTAATATCTTGAATTTGTCCCACAAAATACAACGGTTTTTCCTGAGTATCCCGCACCAGAGAAACACTTAACAGCACCCAGATGAGATGTCCTTGCTGATGAAAATACCGCTTCTCCATTGCGTAAGTTTGAATCTCACCCGCTAACATCTGATGCGTGTACTGTATATCAGCGTCCAAGTCATCGGGATGGGTAATGTCCTGAAAGGTTGTCGCCAGTAATTCGGATTCTTGATACCCCAGCAATTCACATAAAGCGTGATTGACGCGGAGAAAATGACCATCGGGCGAAACCAGTGCTTCACCGGTTGCGGCATCATCAAAGGCACGTCTGAAGCGTTCTTCACTCTCCCGGAGTTTTTCTTCGATTTGTTTAAGTTCGGTGATATCTCGCCCTTCTGGAATCAGCAACACCACCTTTCCCAGGCTATCCGTCACGGGTTTGAGGGAAAAGTCAATCGTGACAATGGTATCCCCTACCCCTTGTACATCGACTTTATAGCGGATAAACTCACCTTGAGCAGCTTTTGCGATCGCGTCTTTTAATTGGGCTTGGGTTTGTGGTGAAATCGTCCACCACCGGGCTTGCCAAAAGGGTTTGCCAATCACCTCGTCTCGCCGCACTCCGCCAAAATCCAATGCCGTCTGATTGGCTTGAATTAGGATACCATCAGGTTTGAGTAAGCCAATAAACTGAAACGTCTGGTCAAAAATAGCATGAAATTTCTGTTCACTCTCTAACAGTGCCTGTTGAAACCGTTGTCGCTGGGCATCAAGGGCGTTGAGTCGTTTGGCATTGCACCAAATAAATCCACCAAAAATGACCATGGTTAAGACACTGCGAAAGGCAAATCCAACAGTAGGCGGATAGATATCGGCGCGAAAGCCCCACAATACCAGCCAGCCCAAAACTGGGGGAATGCTAATCACCAGGGGTAGGATACTTCGTGCCATTATACCCCCGGCGCGATCGCTAATCACCACTTTCATCGCGCCCCAGTTTGCCCCAGCACTCAAAATCCCGATTGCCATTACTATAAAGCTGATGGCAGTATGAATTGCCATACCCGTATAGGAGCCAATACGATAGAAAAGTGGGATTTGGTAGAGGTGACCCATTAGCCCCAGAAACGCCACCAAGAAAACCAGGAGAGTAAAAAACTGGCTCGAACAGTAAGCTCTTCTCCCCAACAGCAGCAAAGCCGAACCCAACAGCAGAAAGTTAGACGCCGTATTGGGCGCCATCCGACTCCCGGCGGCGGTGTCTACAGCATCAAGACGCTGATCAAATAAAAGTTGGTCAATGCCAAAGTCTAGATTAAAACTATATTCCAAAAAGGTCAGCAAACCCAGCACGATTACGAAAACCGCTAGTACCTGTGATCCGATCAAAGATAATCGGTAGGATGAACTTTGTTTACTTTCCCAGTTACCCATAAGCCACAGATAGAGGGAGATACCACTGACAATAAAGCCAATCGCTGTATTAGCTTTCATGGTTCCCCATTCCGGTACGATGCGATTTAACAGGGAGAGGTTAAACATCCAACCCAAAAGCACCAGACAACCTATACCGATAACTATAAGACTGGCGGCTTTAGAAAAGGATTTAAGCCGACTACTGATTAGATGAGTTGGCTGGATGTCAGGTGCTTGAGTGTTGTCATTAGTCATTGGTTAGGGGAAGTTATCAGTTATCAGTTATCAGTTATCAGTTATCAGTTATCAGTTATCAGTTATCAGTTACCAGTTGTCAGTTATCAGTTATCAGTTACCAGTTGTCAGTTATCAGTTATCAGTTATCGATCACTGTTTACTGTTCACTGTTCACTGTTCACTGTTCACTGTTCACTGTTCACTGTTTACTGTTTACTGTTTACTGTTCACTGTTTACTGTTCACTGTTTACTGTTCACTGCTCACTGTTCACTGCTCACTGTTCACTGTTTACTGTTCACTGTTTACTGTTCACTGTTCACTGTTCACTGTTTACTGTTCACTGTTTACTGTTCACTGTTCACTGTTTACTGTTTACTGTTCACTGTTTACTGTTCACTGTTTACTGTTCACTGTTCACTGTTCACTGTTCACTGTTCACTGTTTACTATTCCCTATTCCCAGACAAATGACAAACTACTTATTAGCGTACCGTTTCCATCCAAGAAATACATTTTTGCATCTGTTGACCCATGGTTTGTGCATCTGCATGATACCGCCGTCCATGTCCAGGAAGTACCCACTCAAACCGATAGGTAGCCAGACGCCGCATCGAGTTGAGCAATTCTGACCACGAGTACCAGCAGAGATTATCAAAGGCATAGAGTTGATGCAGGCGGTTAGACCAAGCCAGATGGTCACCCGTAAAGAGAAACCTTTGCTGGTAGAGTAAAACGGTATGACCTTTAGTGTGACCGGGAACCGGGAGAATTACCAAATCGGGGGATAGTGCGATCGCGTCGTGACCCGTTAGCTGAATTTCCACATCACTCGTCTTGGGGGTAATATCATCACTGTGAAGAATGCGATCGCACCGGAAATGGTCTCGAAACTTTTTATGGTCTGCGATATCATCGCGATGGGTGAGATACATATAGCGAATTTCACCCATATCTTCTAAAGCTTTGACTAAAGCTGGCGTAAATCGGGGCGAATCGACTAAAATATTCCCCTGCTCCCGGACAATTAAATAACTCGCCGCCCCATAAGAACTTTCCGCATGATAACCGCAATGGTAAACATTGTCCGCGATCGGAATCGGAAAGGTTTCCTGAACCGCTTTAATATCCTGAGGCTTGTCTACCGTACCAATCGAAGCTGTGGGACAGGATAGCAACGCCTGCATCGCTGCTAATCGTTCAGTTTCATTCGTCGGTTGATGGTAAACTGCTGATTGTTCATCTGCCCGATGGAATACGTCTGGTGCCATCCAGCGACAAGTATCACAATCAATACAAGTTTTATCGACATAAACGTCACCCTTAGCGTTTTGGGGACGACGTTGATTCAGAGTAGCCATTGTTTTATCTGAGTTTTAACTATGGGATTGGATTAGAGGTGCAATACTTATAAAGTAAGAAATATACAAAAAAATGCCCTCTACCCCAAGGGGAAGAGAGCCAAGTATGGTTTTGAGGTGTGGATAAAGGTAACGATAGATCATGGACAGCTTATACACCTTCAAATTTAATCACTCCAGTGCCTTACAAGCACTTGCTGATGGGCAAACGGACACGATTGACTACTACGAAGCCAGAATTAAACTGTTTAACGTATCCGTGATGGCAGATTACGACCAACTCGTCTGCCTTCCCACTCTAACGGGGATTGATAAGCACTGGTATCAAATTGAAACCGCCCGCAAAGTCCTCAGACAACTGGGAGGACGCGCCCTTTTAGCCGATGAAGTCGGACTGGGGAAAACGA
This sequence comes from Coleofasciculus sp. G1-WW12-02, assembly GCF_040219735.1. Taxonomy (NCBI): domain Bacteria; kingdom Bacillati; phylum Cyanobacteriota; class Cyanophyceae; order Coleofasciculales; family Coleofasciculaceae; genus Coleofasciculus; species Coleofasciculus sp. G1-WW12-02. Next base: position 14,644 of record NZ_JAVJRX010000044.1, read on the forward strand.
TTGAAGCCGGACTCATCTTAAGTGAATACCTGGCACGAGGTATGATTGAATCTCTGTTAATTCTTACCCCTGCTTCTCTCGTCTCTCAGTGGCAACAGGAATTGCAAACGAAATTTGGTATCGACACCATTACCAGCGACGATAAACAACTCCAACTCAACCGGAGCGAATTTTGGAGTACAAATAACCGACTGATTGCCTCCCTGAATACGGCTAAATCAGCGAATCATTTCAACCTAGTCACAGCCCGAAACTGGGATTTAGTCATCGTTGATGAAGCACACCACCTGAAGAATCGCAGCACCCTAAACTGGAAACTTGTCAATGCCCTAAATAAACGATTTATTTTAATGCTCACGGCTACTCCTGTCCAGAACTCTCTGGTGGAATTGTTCAATCTCTTAACCCTGCTTAAACCGGGACTATTAAAAACAGAAGCGGCGTTCAAGAAAGAGTACGTTTCCTCAAAAAATGGACGAGTTCCCAAAAATCCCGAAAAGCTGCGCCAGTTAATGCGGGAGGTAATGGTTCGCAATACCCGTTCTTTAGTTGATGTTCAGTTACCCAAACGCTTCGCTACCACCATCACGGTTACCCCTTCCCAGAGTGAAGAGAAACTTTATCAGGATTTGACAGAGTATCTGCGTTCTTGGGAAATCACTGAATCCGACTCTGGCAAAACTAAGAAATTAGACAAGTTTTCCCGCACCAATCTTTTAATGCGGGCAGGTTCCTCACCTCAAGCTTTAGCCGATTCCCTCAAAAATCTTGCCAAAAAATTCCCTAGTGACGAATTAAAACGGTTAACCCGACGCGCCTCACAAATTAAAAAAGTTGAGAAGGCTTTAGCTTTAGTAGACTTACTCAAAAAATCGACTCAAAAAACCATCGTCTTTACCACCCATCGAGCCACATCTGCTTACTTAGCCAAAACACTGGAACAAGCGGATATCTCCTTTGCCCAATTTCTCGGAGATATGTCGTTAAAAGAGAAAGACGCAGCAATTGAAGCCTTTCGCGATCGCGTCCCCGTATTACTCGCATCTGAGACAGGTGGTGAGGGGCGGAATATCCAATTTGCCAACGCGATTGTCAACTACGACTTACCCTGGAACCCGATGAAAATTGAACAACGCATTGGTAGAATCCACCGCATCGGACAGCAACAAGATGTGTTTATCTTCAATTTCTGTCTTCAGGATAGCATTGAGGAATACATCCTGCGAATCTTGCATGATAAAATTAATATGTTTGAACTGGTGGTCGGGGAAATCGAAACCATCTTAGGGAATGTGGATGAGGAGTTTGATTTCAGCGACGCGGTGATAGACATTTGGTTAAAACATCAAGCCAAACCTGAATTAGATACAGCCTTTGAAAACCTAGCCACTGACTTGATCAACGCTAAAGACAAATATCGCCAAATTAGCGAACTCGATGAACAGATTTTTGGAGAAGATTTTGAAGCTTAATTTTAGAAGACAAATGCCAGAAATCTTCTTTTATGTGTTCCTGATCTGAAAATGGTTTCCAATCCAATCCTGTCTACCCTAGCTCAACTCATCTCCTTACACGAAGGAATCGCCGAACCGGATGGCGAGCAGGTTTTGAATGTACTGTTAACTCAAACCATTGCCAAAGCTCTCGACTTACCTGAAGAGGTGACTTTCGCCACGAGAGCTGATATTCCCGAAAGCCATTTTGTCACCTATCACTCAGCCGTGCTGAATAAGTTTTCTGAACTGCTAGCAGATAGAGGATGTGTGACACAAGTAGGCGTGAAATATGAGGGTTATCTCAAAACGACAGGGTTTGAAAAACTGCTACAGCTTCATATTGCACCTCAAAATGGGTTGATTCGATTTATAGACGCTAAACCAAAAACCACTCGTTATATCTGGTGCAATGTCGCCTATACAGCCGAAGCAAATGAGAGAAGAATCGGGATGGTTTCATTTATTATTAATGAGTCAACTGGAGTGACCCCTGTAGACATTGGCGATGCTTTATTTTGGGAAGCCGATCGAATTGATGTTAATGATTCGGAAAATTTAACCGTGATGCAGTTTGAGGAGTTGTCCAGTTTAATTGAACAGACAGCCGCTAAATTAATTAAAGCGGAGCTAGAGAAGTGGAATGCTAAATTAACCCGAACGCTAAGAAGAGATTCAGAACGACTTCATGCTTATTACGGTGCGATCGCGGCTGAGATTGCTGCCAAAATTGAGCATAAAGGGTTAAGCGGTGAAGAAAAAGAGAAAGAGTTAGCCCGGATTGAAGCAACTCAACGGGAATTAGAGCGGAAACTGGCAGATATCAAGGAACGTTATACCCTCTCTGTAGACGCTTTTTTACATAGTGCCATGGTGATTCATCTGCCCACAATCCATATTAATTTTGAACTAGTTAGAAAGAAGGTAAAACGGGCGGTGACAGCGGTTTGGAATCCCTTTACAAAGGTTCTTGAGCCTTTACGTTGTGAAGTATCAGGAGAACCCGTCTATGAGTTTTATTTAGATGATAAGGTGGCTAAAATCATCTCACCTAGCTGTTGGAATAAGTGATACTACGTTGCATTCAAACCGATAACCCTCCACTTAACCCATCCGACAAACAAATCCCAACCTAACGATGACAACTCACAAAACTAAGCATCCCAGAGATAAGTTTATTACAGTCTATGGCAGAAAACCTGTATTAGAAGCATTATCTAACCAGGATATTGTTATTGATAAAGTCTTAATTGCCGATAATGCCAGAGGAGAATTTATTGATGAAATAATCAAGGAAGCCAAAGAAAGAGGGGTGACAATTTCGCGAGAATCACCCAAATACATTACCCGAATTTCTCGTAACGGTCGTCATGATCAAGGCGTCGTTGTCGATGTGATTCCACCCGCGATGGAAGCCTTATCAACTTATTTAGAACGAGAACAATCTCATCCCCCTAATCTTAAACCTCAAACCCGCAAATTATTAGCCTTAGATGGGGTCAAAAATCCCAGTAATGTGGGCATGATTATCCGCACTTGCCTAGCGGCTGGGTTTGACGGAATTATCCTGCCCCGAAAAGGATGTCCTGATCTGAATCCTCTGGTGATTAAAGCCTCAGCAGGTACAGCATTTTATACCAGAGTTTTGCGCTGTGCTGAACTGTCTGAAGCACTCCAGCAATTGCATCAAGCTAATTATACAATTTATGGATTGAGTGGCACAGCTACATCAACAATTTACAGTCTTTCTTTTTCACCGTTTTCGGTATTTGTTTTGGGAAATGAAACCGAAGGAATTAACCCCAATCATCACAAGTTGATTGATACCTGGGTTTCGATTCCCATTGAAGCTCCAGCAGAATCCTTAAATGTAGCCTCTGCCACCGCCGTCGTTTGTTTTGAATTGAAACGTCAACATTTAGAGCATCACTCCAGTAACAGCAATTGAATCTGTTATAGCAACCGCCATAGCTGTTAGGACACATCATTTATGTAGAGACGTTGCATGCAACGTCTCTACAATAGTGCCTTTGTCCTAATCAATGTGTCTACTGCTATAACTTGTAGTTAATGTGTAGGTTGAGAAAACGCAAGGAAACCCAACTGACACCAAATCCGGGTTAGCTACTTATAATCCAGTCCGCGCAGGCGGACGAAAGTTTGTGTAGCAGCGATTTCAATCGCCTCCTCTTGCAGGGGGTAATTCAGTTTTTCATATAAAAACAAACTAAACCAAAACATAGCAACAGGCAATTGATGAATTAGTCGGGTTACCCCAAGAGAACCCACGAAGGTGGGTCACGCCACTACAACTTATAATTATACTCTCTGATTTGCATAAGCTTCCCTACTCCAGAAGTAGAGATACATCGTAGCGTATACAAGGATACTCAAGATGAAGCGATTTGTATCTGCCATTTTAATCACAGCCTGTTTGTGGAACATTGACAATCTAGGTTCACGTCCTCAAGCCTCTCTAGCTCAAACCCAACCGACTGAAGCACTATCTTACTCATTCTATGGCAAACAAATTCCCCTAAATCTACGTAACGATGTGCTGGCGGTTCGCTTCAAAGCCATTCAGCCGCGAGGGAATAAACCCCTATATTTGCAACTCCAAGACGATTTAACCACAAGGGGAATTCAAGGGCGAGGTTCGACGTTACAACCGAATACAAACTTACAAGTTGACCCTCTCGGTAATCAGTTAGCGTTGGTTCGGCTTCCGGCTGGGGCGCGAACATCTACCCGGTTGTTAACCAACCAGATTCAACAACAACCTTATGTTGAGGAAACCTTACCTGTTCTCAACTAAGGGGAATCTGAGGATAGGGAGAATGAAAATTTGATTGTGTTACCCAATGAAATTGTCATTAGTTTTGCGCCAAGGACATCCGAAACCCAGAAGCAACAAGTGTTGGACGAGCAGAACTTAGAAATCATTCGTCCCCTCCGCTTCAGTCAAAATCGCTATGTCGTCCGGTCAAAATTGGCATCAGGGACAGAAATAATTACCGTGGCAAATCAACTCAATCAAGTCAGTGTGATTCAGTCAGCGACACCGAATTTTATTCAAGCAATTTCGGATCAAATTGTTCCCCAAACCAACCTGATTAATTCTAGCCGAGAAACCCTCAACCCGGAGCGACTGCTGCAACAACGCCTTGCTCGTTTACCTAAGCCCAAAGACACTCCCTTTTCAACTGCTTTATTACCTCTACTGTGGCATTTAGATAGTACACCCAAACGGGGGCAACTGTTACCCCGCACCGATATTGGCGCGATCGCGTCTTGGCAAGCCAGCCAGGGGGGTGAAGGAGTTGTGGTTGCGGTGATTGACAGTTTGATCCAGTGGGATCACCAGGATTTAGCCAACAATATTTATACTACAGATCATTATCCCGACAAACTCCCCGGTGAGGTCAAGGGGTGGGACTTTTCTAGTTCTGGACAAGGTGATCCTGATACCCGATTGAGTCGGAATGAACGGGATATTCTTCAGCCCCATTTTCGCCATACCTTTGAGCTATCTTGTCAGGAAATGGTGGAAGAGTATAAAAAAGTAGCCTTACTATTAGCTCAGAACGACCCTGATGCTTCTGCTTGTGAAATTGGAACTTTAATTAAACAATACTTTCGCAGTAAGATAACATCTGAATTTCATGGAACCTGGGTGTCTGGTGTGGTTGCGGCGCATTCTCCAGATCAAAGCGGAATAGTCGGAGTTGCTCCCCAGGCAAAAATTTTACCGATTCGCGTCTTTGGATTAAATGGTGCAATAGATTCCATCTCTTTAATTGAAGCAATTGGCTACGCCGCCGCACGGGATGTTGATGTGATTAATTTGAGTTTAGGCGGATTAATGCCTCATCAAGCATTAAATGAACAAATCTTGAGTGTTTTAGAGGCAAATCCTCAACTGGTAATTGTCGCTTCAGCGGGGAATGAAAATCGGTCTGGAATTAGTTTCCCAGCAGCTATTCCTCAAGTGCTGTCTGTCGGGGCGACGAACATGCAAGGTGAGCGTAGTTCCTATAGTAACTATGGCAAAGGATTGGATGTGGTTGCTCCTGGTGGAGATATTAGTCGCAGTTTAAGTGGGGGTATTTTAACCACCGGGGGGACTGGATTATCATCATTATGGCAAGGGATAACGAAACCTGACTATGCTTGGGGATATACTCTCGATCCCTTGGGTAACTATGTGCAAGTTCAGGGAACATCCTTTGCAGCACCTGCTGTATCTGGGGTAGTGGCTTTAATGAAAGGAGTGAATAATACCCTGAATCGAGAGCGAATTATAGACGTGTTGGAAGAAACAGCTAGTTATCAGGGATTAACGCTAACGGAAACAGAACAGGATCTTTATCAAAGTTATCAACAAGCCCGTTTGACTGATGAAAAACTCGAAGAAAGACCCGAATTTTTAGTATTTCCTGAACCCACTTCCGCTGAGAATTATTTCTTTGGTCTGGGTTTGGTGAATGCAGAAGCGGCGATTCAAGCTGTGCAGTAAGTTATTCGGTATTTAAACCTGAATAACAATAACGGCTCTCATCCTTGTAGTGCGAGCATCTTGCTCGCTACTCATCCCATTATGTTCGCTACTCATACCAAGTTGCGTTCTATCATGTCATTCTGAGCGGAGCGAAGAATCTGGACAGATGCTTCGCGTCATTCCGTTTCACTGCATTCTACTCAGAATGACAGATTCTACTGGCGTGGCACAGCTAAAATTGTGGGATAGATTTTACCATTGAATCGGGCGCACGCCATGCGCCCCTACGGTTTCCGGGCGTAATTCTAATTCATCAAATAAGGTGTGCCACGCCACTACAACTTGGTATCATCCCCAATTTATAGCAACCGCCATAGCGGTTAGGACATATCTTATGATAGAGACGTTCCGCCGGAACGTCTCTACAACAGCATTGATGAGCGATAAAATAAACAAATTAATCCTACATTATTGTTTTTTTATTTAAATATCCTTAGGCATAAAATCCAGGATAAAATCCTTGTATAACGAACGAAAAACTCCAATCGGTGTGGGGGTTGAATTACAGCAGCTTATGCCGGAACGGGAGTAATAAGTTATCGGTTTTATCATCCCTGTTCCTTGACCTATGACACGACAACCTCATGACCAATTTGCCAAGCAGTATTTGGAAGAATTATTAGCGCCACTGGGTACAGTAGAAACTAGCCGAGATGTACCCAGCGAAGTGCGCCAGGTGGATGTTTGGTTTGTACCTGCATCCTCTCCCTCGACAGATTCTTCTAATCTGGGATTATTGGGGAAAATGGCAGCCACCGCTTGTCTATTTGAACCGTTTCGTAATGCCCCGACTGTAGCCGAAATACACGGTTGCTTATTGAAATTGTATTCGCTACGAGCTGAACTATTGAGAAAGGCACGACGAGAGAAACGTTCTGTGTCAGAGGATGAGTTACCCCTTTTGTGGATTCTATCGCCCTCTTGTTCTCAACGGTTACTCAACGGGTTTAGTGCCAAGTTAAGTCAGGATGAGAATTGGGGAGAAGGAGTTTACTTCTTACCGGAGTTTCAGAGAACCGCATTAGTAGCGATTAACCAATTACCCGTAAGTCAAGATACACTGTGGTTAAGAGTATTAGGAAAAAGGAGAACACAGCAACAGGCAATTGAGGAGTTACTTGAGTTGCCCAAAGAAAGTCCATTGCGGCGGAATATACTGGAAATACTAGCCAATTGGCGCATCAATGTGAGCAGTAGTGAAACCTTAAGTAATGCAGATAGGGAGTTACTGATGAACTTATCACCAGCTTATATACGTTGGCGGGAAGAAACCTTACAAGAAGGCAGACAAGAAGGCAGACAAGAAGGGATTCGGGAAGAACGACGGCAAATGGTAGAAAACTTTCTCAGAGTGCGGTTTGGGGAAATTGATGCGGAATTAGAAGCGATCATCGCACATATATTAAAGTTACCGCCAGAAGTGTTGACTCGTCTACTGTTTAACCTTTCCCCCGAAGAGTTATTACTGTGGTTTGGCGAAGGTTCTAGGCAAGATCTGAGATTAGGCGAAGGGGGGCGAGAAAAGGTGGAGAACCTGCTGAGAGTAAGGTTTGGTGAAGTTGATGCAGAATTAGCCGACAAAATCGCAGCCATGTTAGAGTTACCTCATCAAGAGTTGACTCCTTTGCTGTTGACGCTTTCTCGTCAGGAATTATTAGAACGGTTTGGCAGGTAGGGAGAAATCCTGGGCAAAGGGAAATGGCGTGTAGAGACGTAGCATGCTACGTCTCTACATTGCATAACCTCAACCTCGTAAGACATAGAGAGTAGTGAAGGCGCACTCAACCCAAAAGTGAAGGTAAACGGATGCATTATCAACAGCAACAGCCAACAGAAAAACGTCAAACCTATTTTCTCAATTCAACCTTAGCTTCTCGGCAATGGTTGGTTTATTCCTGCCATGCGGTAATCACTATCTTCAGCAGCGTTTTCATCGTCGCTGTGGGACAAGATCAGGGGTTATCCCTACCAAAACGCGCTGGAGAAATAGCGCCGATAAAGATCGCCCAAACCGACAAACGCGCTGAAGCCGAAAGACTGTATGAGGAGGGATTGCAACTGTTTCAACAAGGGACAGCCAAATCACTGCAACAAGCGATTGAAAAATGGGAAACAGCGCTTCCTTTGTGGCGTGAGGTGGGAGATCGATCAAAAGAGGCTTTGATTAATCTGGCACTGGGTAGAACTCACGATTTATTAGGATTCAAACAAAAAGCGCTCTTTTACTATAATCAAGCATTACCTCTGTATCGACAATTGGAAGATCGCGCCCTTGAAGCAGTCATCCTGAATAATATTGGTGGTGTCTATTCAGATTTAGGAGAAAAACAACAGGCATTAGAGTACTACCAACAGGCTTTACTTTTATCCCAGGCTGTAGGCGATCGCGCCACAGAAGCAGCAACCTTGAATAATATTGGTGGTGTCTATTCAGACTTAGGAGAAAAACAACGGGCATTAGAGTACTACCAACAGGCTTTACCCTTAAGACGGGCAGTAGAAGATCGCGCCGGGGAAGCAACAACCTTGAATAATATTGGTGCTGTCTATTCTGACTTAGGAGAGAAACAACGGGCATTAGAGTCCTACCAACAGGCTTTACCCTTAAGACGGGTAGTAGAAGATCGCGCCGGGGAAGCAACAACCTTGACTAATATTGGTGCTGTCTATTCAGACTTAGGAGAAAAACAACGGGCATTAGAGTACTCTCAACAAGCTTTACCTTTAAGGCGGGCTGTGGGCGATCGCACCGGGGAAGCATTAACTCTCTTCAATATCGCTTACGCAGAAAGCAACCAAGGCAATCTCCAACAAGCGTTGACTCAAATGCAAGCCTCGATTGAGATTATCGAAGATTTGCGGACTAAAGTAGCTAGTCCGGAATTACGTCAAACCTATTTCGCAACGGTACAAGGTTATTACCAATTCTACATCGACCTGCTGATGCAACTGCATCAACAAAACCCGGATCAAGGCTACGATAAACAAGCCTTCCACATCAGTGAACGTTCTCGCGCCAGAACGCTATTAGAATTACTCACCGAAGCCAATGCCAATATTCGAGAAGGTGTAGATCCTGACTTACTCCAACAAGAACAAACCTTAAACGCTAAACTTGATGCAACCGAAAAACAACGGATTGAAATTTATAGTAATCCTGAATCAACTCCAGCCCATAAAACCGCTATTGAACAACAACGACAACAACTTTTAGCCGACTATCAAAAACTGCAAGACCAAATCCGGGCGACAAGTCCTAAATATGCCGCGCTGCAATATCCGCAACCCTTCACCTTAGAACAAGTCCAACAACAGATTTTGGATGAAGACACTATTCTATTACAGTATTCCTTAGGAGAAAACAATAGTTATCTCTGGGCAGTCACCAAAGACAGCTTTACCAGTTATCAACTCCCTCCCAGAGATGAAATCGAAACCCTCGCCCGCCGCTTCTATAACCTGTTACAAATTCCCGGTTATGAAATTGGCAATCCCAGAGGCATTGCTAAAGTTGTCCCCCGTGATAATTTAAATTCTGTGGCACAACTGAGTGAACTCCTGTTCGGACAAGTGGCTGAACAATTAACCAAAAAACGCATTGTAGTTGTCGCGGATGGGGCATTACAATATATTCCTTTTGCCGCTTTAGCCACACCCGAAACTGCCGATACCGATACTCCCGTTCCCTTAATTAATCAATACGAACTGGTCAACTTACCCTCCAGTTCCACCTTAGGGATTATTCGTGACCAAATTAACGGACGCCAGGAAGCGCCCCAACAATTAGCGATTCTGGCTGACCCCGTTTTTACCAACAATGATAACCGCCTCAAAAATGCCTCCAACCGAGGCACAGAACCGGATTTAAACCAACTCTTACTCAACCGTTCTGTTCGCGTTTCTGAGATTAACTTAAGTCGTCTTCCTGGAACTCGCACTGAAGCGGAAGCAATTCTCAATTTAGTGTCATCAGAGACACAAACCAATGCGTTTGATTTTGATGCCAATCGTGACTTTATCGATAATCCTCAACTGAGAAATTATCATATCATTCATTTAGCCACTCACGGTATTCTCAATAGTGAAGCACCCGAATTATCGGGTGTGGTGTTATCGTTAGTGGATCAACAAGGAAATTCCCAAAATGGCTTTTTACGACTCCACGATATCTTTAATCTGAATCTGCCAGCGGAATTAGTGGTATTAAGTGCTTGTCAAACGGGATTAGGAGAAGAAATTCGAGGCGAAGGATTAGTGGGGTTGACGCGAGGGTTTATGTATGCGGGGGCGCCGCGTTTGGTGGTGAGTTTGTGGAATGTGGATGATGCAGCAACGGCGGAGTTTATGACTCGATTTTATCGTTTACTGTTAGATGATGGATTGAAGCCTGCCCAAGCGTTGCGGGAAACTCAGTTGCAAATGCAGCGAGAAACTCAATGGAAATCACCCTATTATTGGGCAGCGTTTACGTTGCAAGGCGAATGGAATTAAATACCAAAATTTTCTACTTGACTACCCCACCCTAACCCTCCCCTTTGTAAGGGGAGGGAACATTTCCCCCCTTGCTAAGGGGGGATTAAGGGGGGTTAAGATTAAAATGACGAGATTCAAAGTATTATAGGAAAGCTTTTGGGAGCATCCCAATTTGGCACGTTAGCAACATGGTGCGTTACGGCGCTTATGTATTGAGATGATAAACGTTAATCCTCAAATGCGCCTAACGCACCCTACGACTGTTGATAATAGGGGTTAAACCACGTTAAACGTAATCGAAAGCGCTGCCATTTGTGAGGTGCGAATCCGCCGCCTTACTCCCACTTGTGCGCCTCGACTAACATCGTCAACTAAATCATTAATTATCTCCAATGAGTCCTCTCCCCGCGTCGAAATTATCCCCCTTTTACCTCTGGCAAGGCTACGCAGTTTGAGTAAGGCTTTAGTTAAGGGTTGATCACTGGCGACAATTAATACTTCACCCAAGCCAGCCTCTTCAGCTACCAAGACAAATTCATCTATGTTGGGATTGGGAATTAACAGCGTTTGATTGGGCTTAATCCGGGTGGCATTATCCGGATCTTGCCGTGCGTTTTCCTGAAATTCATTAGGAAATAAAACCGTAATTCCAGCAGTTGGATCAACCAACATAATTCCCAAATGTAAATCCTTCTCTTCCCGATTCGTAACTCGAAACTGAAACGCATCTCCCACAGATAATTGATGACTCAGAAGTTGCCCAGATTCCCCTCGACTCCCTAACGGTGGACATTTACTGTCATCTTGACGACACCCCCGTGGTGTAAAGGCTTGGGCAACAATTTCGGGACGATTTTCTAAACCCATTGTTACCTCTAAATTTAGCCGCGAGGATTCAGCATTCAGCGTCATTCGCATAATTCGCGCCGCTAGCAGGGATTTCAGTTTACCCTGTAACCGTTCAATTCCTTGAGTCACCGTTTCTCCCGGTATACCAAAGGAATCGGGAATCACTTCTAAGGCTGGAGAAAATAAACCTAAACTATCCACAGGTGGCATTTTATCCGATGTTTCTAATGACAATTGACGCTGATACTCATCCGTCATCCGACTGAAAATATAATGCACATCCACCGGATAGGGAAACTCTCCCGGTTGGGGAAGAATCGGTTGAATCCGTTTTAGGGATTCTAGTTCAGTTTTTGCCGTTTCTGTCTCCTGACTTAAGGACGGATCAAGCCCAATATGGAGTTTCCAATCACTGGGAATTGTGCGGGCAAATTCCTGTAATAATTCTCCCGGTTGGACGTTTCCTTCGGCTTTGGCTTCAGCGATTAACCCGTTGCGCGAGATTAATTCAACTTTGGGCGTTTCGCCACGACTGCGGAATGGGGGAGTAAAAATAGACCCCTCAGAAATCGCCTCTAAACTCTCTTGGGAAATTCCCCCTAACCAAACTTGTACCCGATTATTTTCAACTCTTGTTACCACACCTTCGGCGGGGAGGGTTTTGGGTTCTGTAAAATAAATTGGTTCTCGTTGATTGCGACTATTCGGTGGAACCTCTACCAGGGGGAGTTGGGTGGAAAGGAATCGCATATCCCGTTCAATTCCCGCGATCGCACTTTCCACATCATGGTTGTTCTGCCATAATGTTTGGGTGAGTAGATAGGTAAACGCTCCCGCATAAAACCCCGGAAAGGGATAATCCGCCGCAAATTGTTCCCGTTGGGCTGAGGCAATCACCGCGCCAGTGGCGACGCCTTGCTGATACAATTTGATAAAATCCTCAGGGGATAGATTCAGCCGTTTCAGCCATTGCTGTTGATACTCGACTTCTTCGGGACTCATCCGGAAATCCATCCCCCCAGGAATCGCCCGGATTTTCACATTTCCCCGGGTTCCGCCCCCAGAATGACAACTATCCAGCACCACGGTAACGTTGTCGGTTTTCTGCTTCAGGGCGAACATGAGTAAAAATAGGGTATGTCCGGTAATTTCATTGACAATACCTTTATCAGCTTGCCAATGTTCATCCGCAGGAACAAAGGAACTATTCAGGGGATAACTGGGATCAATGGGATTGGGATCAATGACTTGTGAACCATGTCCAGAGAAATGAAACACCACCACATCTCCGGGTTTGGCTTGCTGAATTAAATGGGTTTCAAAGGCGGTTAAAATGCCATCACGAGTCGCCTCGGTATCCGTAACCGTCTTGATATCCTCCGGCTGGAAGCCGAAGCGATTAATCAGGAGTTGTTCCTGTAAGCGAACATCGTTGACGCATCCAGAGAGGCTGGTAAAGCGATCGCTATTCGTGGGATACTGGTTAATCCCCACTAACAGGGCAAGTTTGCGGGGAGTACTTTGGGCTAAGACTTTACCATAGCGTAAGGATTGGCGCTGTAAATCCAGTTGGTTTAAACCGATGGTTGCTAAAGCCGAGGTAGCAAATTGGATAAACTGACGACGCTTCATAGATGTTATAAATTTATGATCATAGCGATATATCTCTCAACCTGAGAGACTCATGCAGAATGATGTTGGGGGACAATACAAGTTAACCTGACAATGCGCCTAACTCACGATGGCGGCGTGGCACAGCTAAAATTGTGGATTAGATTTGTCGATTTTATGGGCGCACGCCATGCGCCCCTACTGTCGTGGCACAGCTAAAATAGGGTTTTGTTTGTAGTAAGCACTTTAGTGCTATAAAGCTTAGCTGGAGAGGGCTTCAGCCCTCACTACGAACCAATTATAATTCATCAAATAAGGTGTGCCATGCCCCTACAATGATGAATTAGATGATAGATTAAAGATGTCCCCGGATTGACGTGCGACTATAAAAATTGTAAGATTTCAAGCATGGCACAGCTAAACAAGTGGAATCAATTGTAGGTTATTTTGACGTCAGGAAATCTCAGCAAATATAGGCTAAAGCCCTTACTAAGAACCCAACTTTGCGCTTTGTCTTTGGGTATCGTTTGCTTCTGTACCCCCCCGGCTGGCGCTCAAATGTCTCATCTGCTGACACAGGCGAATAATCAACCTGTTGAGATGCAGTTTGAAGCATCTCCAGAAACGATTCTCCAGGAATTAGTTAAAGCTGATGTCGTTTATCTAGGGGAAATTCATAGTAATCCTGATGACCATAAAGCCCAACTCGACATTCTGCAAGCCCTTTATCAAGAAAATCCCAAAATTGCCCTAGCGATGGAAATGTTCCAGCGACCTTATCAGGATATCCTGGATCAATACTTAGCCGGACAAATTACAGAAACTCAATTGATTGAGCAAACGGAATATGAACAACGGTGGGGTTTTCCCTGGGAGTACTATGCCCCCCTATTACAGTTCGCTAAAACTCATCAACTGCCTGTTTTAGCATTAAATACCCCCACAGAAATTAGCCGTAAAGCCGCCCGGAATGGCTTAGAAAGTCTCACGAGTGATGAACTCCAGCAGATTCCCCCTCTGGACGAAATTCGTACCGATAATGCTGAGTATCGGCAAATGATTCAGGAGGTTTATAATCAGCATCAACAGGCAGGTCATGGTAATAGTGATGGCTTTGAGCGATTTTTCAGTGTTCAGGTGCTGTGGGATGAAACCATGGCACAAGGGATTGCCGATTTTATCACCGCTAATCCAGATTATCAAGTCGTCGTGATTGCGGGTAGTGGTCATATTGTGTATGGCTATGGTATACCCAGCCGAGTTGCCCGTCGCTTGAGTTATCGTCCCTTAATTCAGCGTTCGGTACTGTTCGGTATACCGGAAGACTTGGATGAAAATGGCGCGATCGCAGATTTCTTTTGGCAACCTCGCTAATATGATCTAAAGAAGCACGTTGCTGTTGACATGCACAACCTACCCGATTCAGCCAATCGCTTGCATTATCAAGGGATTTACCCCTGTCCCATCTGTCGTGTGGGTCAAATTCAAGGAATGCCATTAATGGATGCGATGGCTTGTGAAGCCTGTCGTCATATTTTCGTGGCTGACTTGGAACAGCAATTATTGAAAATGACCGATAGACAGCCTCCCCTAACCTGGCGCTGGAATGGTAAAACCTGGGTGGGGGCGCACCTACAAGGCGTTGAATGGGGATGGGTGACTTGGATTTTTGCGGCGGTGTTTGTGATTCTACCCGCCACGTTAATTGGGGTAGCGGCTTACACCTTCCCGCCCACGCCCGGTAGCCGCTTGGCTTGGCTACCATTGGTTTGGACTGGATTAACCTTTTTATTCCATTTAGCCGTTATCATCTGGCTATTAATGGAGTTTTATCAGTTTCCCCTGCGAGTTTACTTACGAACTCGGCGACGGCGTTTACTGAGGCGTTAAAAACTATAGACCACAAACCATACAGTCTTGGAGACTTCTGCCTTTTTCTACCCGTGCAATCTGCCTTTTGGCTGAGGTTATTCTGTTCACAAGTTATCTAGCCTGTCTACAGCCAACTAAATTCACGAGAGTTCCGTTTATGCAAGATGTGTTTGAGTTGCCAGGACCGCCAAGCAATACAATTGTCGGTAACCTGATTGACCTCAGTAATGACCCCCTGGACTTTCTCTCACAATGCCGGGACTACGGCGATATTGTTCCCTTACGCTTAGGATTAACTCCGATTTGTTTGCTGGTCAATCCTGACTACATTGAGCAAGTTCTCAAGGATCGAGACACGTTCGTTAAAAGCCGTGGCTTTCGGGTGCTCAAAAGCCTGTTAGGTGAAGGGTTGCTGACTGCTGAAGGAGAATCTTGGTTATGGCAGCGCCGTTTGGCACAACCTGTTTTTCACCAGAAGCGCATCAATCACTACGGTACCACGATGGTCGAGTATACCGAGCGTCTGTTGCAAACCTGGCACGATGGCGAAACTCACGACATTCACGCTGATATGATGGGGTTGACACTCCAGATTGTGATGAAGTGCATTTTTAGTACCGATGTGGAGGCTGGGGAAGCGCAAGTCGTCGCGAACGCGCTCGATGTTGCCATGCATTGGTTTGAAAGTAAGCGACGGCAAAATTTTCTCGTGTGGGAATGGTTCCCCAGACCCGAAAATATTCGCTACAGTCAAGCGATCGCGCAGATGGATGAAGCGATTTATAGCTTGATTCGCAATCGCCGCAACCAAACTGATCAGACGAATGATTTGCTGTCGATGTTGATGGAAGCCCGGGACGAGGAAACGGGTCAGCAAATGGACGACAAACTGTTGCGTGATGAAGTGGCAACCCTGATGCTGGCAGGACATGAAACCACCGCCAACGCTTTGTCCTGGACATGGATGCTGTTAGCACAACACCCCCAAGTTCGGCAGAAATTACAAGCAGAATTGCAGGAAGTTTTACAGGGGCGATTGCCCGCGATCGAGGACATTCGGAATTTACCCTATACTAATCAAGTGGTGAAAGAGTCGATGCGGCTTTATCCGCCCGTGTCAATTTTTGGACGGCAAGCAGCGCGAGATTGCACGATTGGCGATTACGAAGTTCCCGAAGGAACGGTGATCATGATCAGCCAATGGGTGATGCATCGTCATCCGAAATATTTTGAAAATCCCGAAGCGTTTCAGCCAGAACGATGGACTGAGGAGTTTGAGAAACAATTACCCAGAGGCGTTTATATTCCCTTTGGAGATGGTCCTCGCATTTGTATTGGCAAAGGGTTTGCTCAAATGGAAGCGGTGTTATTGTTGGCGACTATTGCACAGCGATTTGAATTAGATCTCGAACCTGGGTTTCCCATCGTACCCCAACCGTCGATCACCCTGCGTCCAGAGTATGGCATTAAGGTGCGGCTCAAGCAAATTGCTGATATGAACTAGCATTTTGACTGGAAAAGAAATGTTGGGTTACTTGAGAAAAAGGCTACGCCTACGCTGTCGCAAGAACCCAACCTACAACTTCTTTAAGAATGGCCGATTAGTTCAACATACTCCGCAGCATCCAAGCGGTTTTCTCATGAGTCCGCATCCGTTCAGTTAATAGGTCAACGGTAGACTCATCATTAGCCCGTTCAGCCGCCGGAAACGCCTCCCGCGCCGTTCTCACCACGGCTTCATTCCCTTCTACCAGTAAACGTACCATTTCTGTGGCTTCCGGAACACCACGGCTTTCTGGAATGGAAGAGAGTTCGGTAAATTCGCTATAACTACCAGGCGCCGGATAACCAATGGTGCGAATCCGTTCGGCAATATCATCCACCGCTACAGCTAGTTCAGTGTACTCGGTCTCAAACATGTTATGTAGCGAGTGGAACATCGGTCCGGTTACGTTCCAGTGGAAGTAATGTGTCTTTAGGTAAAGGGTATAGGTATCAGCTAGCAGGCGAGAGAGTCCTTCAGCAATCTCTTTGCGGTCTTGTTCTGAAATACCAATATTGACAGGGGCAGATTTATCAGCAGTTTGCATAGTGGTCTCCTAATTGGCTCCAAAAATAACGTTAACAGAAAAGCTGGTATAGTTCCTTATTTCACAGAGTTTCACGGAAATCAATTAGCCAGTGTGACGCTTTCTTTGAATGAACGACTACACCCTTTATCCCGTTGCCCAAGGCATCTGGAACTATTTTTCCCACACCAACTGTCAATCTTAAACAATGAGCTATCTGTTACAGATCGTCCCAAAGGATGAACTGTCCTCACTCAACAAAAATGACACTTCTCAGGCTAAATGTCGCATCAATACGGCACGAGGGGCGCGGCGAACCCGGCATTTAATCGTTTCTTTACCTAGGCGCTTGTGTGCCTCAAAGCGATGACACCCAGAGAATCCGTAATACTCTCCATCAACTTCGAGTACATCAATAGGTTCTCTTAATCCCTCTTCCTGGATGGATTTCATCAACTCTAGTACCTTTTCGGCGTCGTTTTCGCGGGGAAGGGGACGGCGGATTTGCTGTAGCGGAATTTCTCGAACCTCTACCATCGTGCCAGTAACACCTCTGTTCTCAATGTTTACCTCTAAATCATACTCGTTATGAGTTTGACTTGCAACTTAGAGATGGAGTATGGGGGGTGCAGTGAAGCTGGGGGAGTCATGTAGAGACGTGCCATGGCGCGTCTGTATGTAGGGGCGGGTTTGACCATTAACGGGACGGTTTTCACCCAGATGTGACTAAACCCGCCCCAACGGAGTACCATAATTCTAAGGGCAAAGGACGAATGACAAATGACAAATGACAATTATTTTTGAATCCGCGACAGATCCATATTGCCAAAATTGACAAAAAAGGCAACATTGAGGTTTTCTAAAGATTGAACTAACCAAAAAATATCATTGATGGTTTGACGTTCGTAGTGAGTGAATAGAATGGAAAATCGCTTTTCTAAATCGGGCTTGACTTTACTACACAGAAGAATAATTTTCAGCAATAATCCGGTTGTGCGAATCGGTCCCATATTAGAAATCAAATCGACAAAGAGATAGTGATTGGGATGCTGGGGGCTGCTGACTAAGAAGCTAAGCAACTGGCTACAGGTTCTCAGCAGTAAAAAGTCGTTAATTTTCTTAGAGTCGCTATCGGGTAAGGTGTTTTTGAGGTGTTGAGCCAAACGGTGATTGAATTGATGTTTTCCATAAGCCGGTTCAATTGCTGCTGTTAGGTATTCATATAAATCGGCTTTAAAGGCACGATAGGAGGGCGTTAGATTACTTTGCTTGAGGAAACTTTGGGCTAAGTCTCGGTAGGTATACGCCCCTTCAACTTTGCCCATAAACTGTTTCAGGGCTAAGTAGAGTTCGCGATCGCTTAACAGGGTAGGATTGGGTACGGGTTGAACCAGGGTGATGTCTGAGGTTGGGGTTGGGCTAGATGCGAGTCGAACTCGCCGGATCAAATAAGTGACATATTGAGAGAGATTCATTTCTAATTGCCACTGACGTTGAGTTTGAATGTGGCGGATGGTTTGCTGGTGTTCGTAGGAACTATCTGAACTGAGCAAGGCGTGGGTGTATAAATAGGGGTATCGACAAATCAATTGCCCTAAAGCGGGATTGGAGTCTTGGCGATCGACATTTGCGGTGTGATCAACAACTTTGACTAAACGTTGTAGGGTTTGATAGTCTTCACTTTGAGTAAATTCTCCCAGGAGTTGTCGCAATCGCTTTGATAGTCCCGATGTCGCCCTAATTGCCCTAGGTTGGAAGGGTTTTTCAAATAATGCTACTAATTGCGCGATCGCATGATCTTGATTAGCTTGCATTTGCCAACGGTTGATCAGGATATGGCAGCAACGATTGAGAATATGGGTAAAGTCTTGATGGCGGGGATTGGCGAGGATAATTCGGTGGAAGGCAGCGATAATATCAGGTTCAGAGTAGTTTTTGGCTTTAATAAATAATTGCTCAAAGCGTTCGATGAGTTGCTGGGGAGATTCTCGTTGTATCCAATAGAGCAAATGATCATATAATATCTGCTCGTCGGCACTTAAAGAACGAGGAACAGACGTTGGCGATAATTCTGGAGGGGTAGGTTTTGGAGTTCGTTGTACTGTAGATGTTGTATTTAATTGCTTCTGGGTGTCGCGGTTTCCCTGATAAGAACTGGCGATAGCTTGCTGACGGCTGGTACTTAGGAACTGGTATTCCTTGGGAGTTAAGCGTTTCCCCTTTGCCCAAGCCAAGGCTTCTTGTAATTGGTTTCGGTTCAACAAATAGGACTCATTCTGACATCCACTGGCAAACCAAGCTGTCATGGCACAGTGATAAGGACGAAGATTATCCAGGACTCTTCTCACCCAATCCTGATTAAAAATAGATTTATAGATGCGGTTATAGACTCTCAGAACAGGCTGGGCGTACTTCTGTCCGATTGGCTGTTTCACCACTAATCCCGATAGGCGTAATTCTCGTTGTTCCGGACTATTATCGGCAGGGATTTCTCCTTGGTCGAGAATTTGCTGGTAGAGTGTTAATAACTGACGGGTGCTGGAACGGTTAGGCAATAGGCGATCGCGGGTGGTGCAGCGACAAAGGCGATCGCGAATGGTTTTCAGGTGTTCCGGTTCATCTTTGGCTTCCCAGTTTTCAATAATGTGCGATCGCACCAACTGTTCAATCCATGGGCCAATTTGGGCTTTATCCTGGGGAATCTTGGTGGGAAGAGAGAGTTCGGCTTGGTGGAGGACAATCTGACACAGCTTTTGAGTGAGAAAGGGTTTACCACCTGTCCAGGTTAATATTTCTTGGATGATGGCGGGGGAATAGTTAACTTTGGCGGCTAATCCCTGGGCTAAGGGTAAACATTCATGTAATTGAAAGCCTGTCAATTCAATTGCCCGACCAATATTAAACGGGGTGCTATTCTTATCTTGCATTAACTCAGAGGGAGTCGCGACACCCAATAGGGCAAATGTGAGGCGTTGGTAGGCGGGATAATCGGCGCGACTATCATAACAGGCGCGAATCGCGGCTAAAAAGTCATCGACGCGAAAGTTTAAACTGAGAACACTATCAATTTCATCGACAAAAATAACAATCGGTTGGGGAATCGTCGGTAGTAGGATTCGTTCAATAAACTCACTGAAGCGTTGTACGGGCGAGAGTAAATCGCGATCGCGCCACCATCGACGTAAGTTAAATTGTTGGGTGAGATCGAAACTAATCACCAAGCGACGGACTAAGCCAGCATACCATTGCTCTGGGGTCAGATTTTGGCAGCCAATCTTAGTCAAGTCAATCGCCGCACAAGCAAATCCTTCCTTTTGTAAGCGGCGCATGGTTTGCACCCGTAAGCTAGATTTCCCCATCTGTCGGGAGTTGAGGACATAGCAGAAATTCCCAGCCTTTAACCCGTCGTAGAGTTCAACATCGGCTTGTCGCCACACATAAGTGGGAGAATCGGCGGGGAGGCATCCGCCAAATTGGTAGTTGTAGGCTAAGGTGGTATTCATAGTCAATGCCCTGGCAAAACGCTGCATCGGTAGGAGACCGGGTAGAGCGAAGTACTAAAAAAAGGGGTTACACCCCTCAGCGTAAACTATTTGTGGATCGATTGAGTTTATGTGGGCAAGCCTGAGAAAACAACTCTGGCAATGGCGTGGTGTGTTCATTGCTGCTCCCAGTGTAGCCGGAGTCGTCATCGGGTTATGGTGGGCGGGATGGCTGCAAGAACTGGAACTCGCCGCCCTGGATCAATTTTTTCGCTGGCGTCCAGCCGAAGCGATGGATTCACGGATTGTGATTGTTGAGATTAATGAGCAAGATATCCAAAAACTCGGCAACTGGCCCCTATCTGATCAGAGGCTTGCCCAATTACTAACAATACTTAAACAACAACAGCCAAGAGCCATTGGTTTGGATCTGTATCGCGATTTACCTGTAGAGCCAGGGTATCAGGAATTGGTCAAGGTTTTTCAATCAACTCCGAATTTGATTGGTATTCGTAAGGTAGCCGGAGATGCTGAGGGAACGGCGGTTAATCCACCACCAATATTGGACAAATTGAATCAAATTGGGGCGAATGATTTGGTGGTAGATAGTGATGGTAAAGTTCGTCGCGGTTTACTGTCTCTGGGAACTCCATCTGGGGAAATTATCCCTAGTTTTAGTACGATGTTAGCCTTGACTTATTTAGAGGCTGAAGGAATTACGCTTGAGGAAGTAGATGCTGAGGGAAATCAATATCAGTTGGGCAAAGCTGTGTTTACCCGTTTAAATCAGCACGATGGGGGCTATGTCCGCACAGATGCGGGTGGATTTCAGATAGTATCTAATTTTCGCAATCTTAGGCAAGGTTTTCAGTCGATTTCGATCACGGAAGTCCTAGAGGGAAAAATACCAAAGGATTGGGGACGCGATCGCGTGATCTTGATTGGGATTACGGGTGAAAGTGTCGCCGATAACTTTTTCACCCCCTATAGTCGCGGGTTGCTAGGTCGATCACCGGGGGTGGAAATTCATGCAGATGTCGTCAGTCAGATGGTGAGTGCGGCGCTAGAAGGGCGCCCTCTGATTCGGGTTTGGTCAGAACTTTGGGAGATTTTGTGGATAGTGGTTTGGACGGTAGTCGGGGCGACGTTGACCTGGGGACAGCGCTATCGGGGGGGTGTGACTGCGCGATCGCCCTTTAAGGTTGTGAGTCTGAGTTTCGTGGGCGGTGGCTTAGTTGGCGGCTGTTATTGGGCGTTTTTGAACGGGTGGTGGATTCCCGTGGTGCCGCCGATTCTGGGGTTAACCGGGTCTGCGATCGCGATTATGGGGTATCTGGCTTACAATGCAGGTCAGATGCGCCGGATATTTGGTCGTTATGTCAACGATGCAGTAGTGGCAAATTTGCTGGAGACGCCTCAGGGATTGCGCTTAGGTGGAGAAAATCGCCAGGTTACAATTCTATTTTCCGATTTAAGGGGATTTTCGGCAATTTCTGAGCGAGTGTCACCGGAGACAGGGGTGACGGTGATTAACCATTACTTGGAAGTGATGACGGATGTGATTGACCAGTATCAGGGTGTGATTACTGAGATCATGGGCGATGGGATTCTGGTTATATTCGGGGCGCCGATTGGGCGAGAGGATGATTGTCAACGCGCGATCGCTTGTGGGATTGCGATGCAGTTAGCGATGGCAGATGTTAATCAGTACAATGAAACCCTGAATTTGCCAGCCTTAGAAATGGGAATTGGTATTCATGGGGGAGAAGTATTAGCGGGGAATATTGGGTCACAAAAACGGGCAAAATATACAGTTTTAGGGAGTCCAGTTAATTTAGCCTCTCGGATTGAATCTTATACAGTTGGTGGACAAGTTTTTATTTCTCAGGATCTGTTTAAACAGGTGGATTCAATTCTCAGGGTAGACGGGCAATTCCCCGTTCACCCGAAAGGATTTGCGGAACCAATTACGGTTTATGAAGTTGGTGGGATTGGTGGAACGTTTAATTTGCTTTTGCCGAAACCCGAAGCCGATTTCGTGGTGTTACAGCAGAAAATTCCGATACAGTATATAGTTTTAAAGGGGAAGCATTTGGAGGAGATAGTCTGTCAGGGGGAAATTGTCAAATTATCTACTCATGGGGCTGAGATTCGCACCCAACAGTCTTTGGAATTGTTTAGTAATCTCAAGATTAATTTAGTCACAGGGACAAAAAAGGCAAAGGGATTGAGGGATATTTACGCGAAAGTCGTGGAAGAATTGGTAGATAGTCCGACTCATTTTGGTATTCGGTTTACAGGCATTCCCCCAGAAATAGCAGCCTTACTTTCTTATTTACGTCAGTTTCCCTCAGATTAATTTCCGATACCCTCCTTACCCTCGTTACCCTCGTTCCCAGGCAGAGCCTGGGAATGCCTTTGCAGAGGCTCTGCCTCACGTACTACAATGTCTCTACCGGGGCGTCGTTAGAGGAACCTGACAATTAACAGGTTCTTGCCAATCGCCTTGAGGCTTCCCATTGGGGACGTAAGCCGTCAGCACTACATTCCCCTGTTCATCAATAATCCAGCCTTGGGCTTCCACAATCTGCTTAGGATGATTGATATTGGAAGATTGAGGAGTTAGAGGCATTACTTGCTCCCTTCTCGTCTTGTCTTCTTCCGGGAGTATCAAGACACCCAAATCATCCTGTATTCTATCAGGACTTATTATTTCATTTGGGCTTTGGGGTAAACCACCACGTCCCGTGATGATAAACTCATTCTGACTAGTAGTTGTAGCGCAACTTTTGTCAATTTGCCCAGAGGAATCAGTTAATTCTCCTGATAATTCAACTAATCCTTGACTAGGGTCAACATTAGGAATGTTAAGTGTTAAATCTCCAGAAGCTGTTATATCACTAAGTTCAGTCAAGCCATCAAATTGAAAACCTATAATACTCTCTGCTGTGATTTCAATATTTCCCTGGTTAGTTGAGCGGGCAATAATATCACTATTTCCAATCGGCAAAGTAACAACAAGATCTGTATCAATTGTAATATTGCCATCTTGGGATTCTGTTCCCAAAGATTGAGCTGAAATCAGACTATTACGACGCATTAATAATAAATCTGATACTGTTAAGTTAATATTGCCTCCCTGGGCATTATCAGAGGTTGCCGTAATTTCCCCGTGGTTGTCAAGAAAAACTGAGTCAGCCGTAATAGTTAATGTTCCAGCATCTCCTAAAGTCGTGCTGCTTACTGTAACAACACCCTGATCAAACACCGTTAATTTTCCCGTATTAATACTCAAGTTCCCACCAGATCCCTGAGATTGAATTTCCCCTAATAAGGTATTTGTACCACCTACAATCACTCTACCTGAACCGGCAAATATTCGACTAGGCAAAAAGGTATCTTCTAATTGTATATTTCCGCCTACTTCGATAGAATTTGTAGCCTTTATTGAGAGGGAAGAACCCCGCTCTGAATTTTGGGTTATTGAAATTATTTGACCTCCATCGCGAAGTATTAAATCCTTTGTTTCTATTATCAAATTAGTAGCCAATTTTTGTTCCTCGTCCCTTGGATTCACTCTAACAACAATAGCGCCTAAAAAAGGTGGAGAAGAGACACTAGATATTTCTACTGATTCATCAGCATAGATATTTAAACTTCCTTGACCGCTTTCCTTGTAAATTACACCACCGTTGATATATAAGTTACTGGCATTTATTGTTAAATCCTCACTTTCAACTGACCAAATATAGCTATTATTTGAAACATTCACTTGCTTTCCATTTATGGTTATCTCTCCACTCCCGCCTAGGAATGCATCGCTGTTGTTCGTAAAGGAAATATAATTACCATTTATAGCTAATGCATCTCCCAATCCTACAAAGATGTCGCTATTACCTGAAAACGTTATATTTCTACCGTTTACAATTACTTTATTTCCCCTTAATAATGTTACATTGCTTTGCTCAGAAACCGTAATATCTGCACCACTTATTGTTAAATTTCCAATTTCCTCTAGAGTTCCACCCAAATCCCCTACCTGAAAATCACTTGCATTGTTGATTGAGATGTTGGCAAACTCTTGAACATTGTCATAGTTGATTTTGAATCCTATAGATTCAGGTATTATGCCAATTTCGCCATCAATCACGCTTCCTATCTCAATCTGCCCAGCTTGGATTTTGCCTCCTTTAGACACAATACCATTAGCAATTAAACCAATCGTCTGACTACTGTTTAATTGGGAAGAAGATCCAGATTCATTGGAAAGCATAATTTGTCCTGAATTAACTCCCAATTGTAAACCAATCGGCATATTAATCGTTAATAGTGGTGGTTGAGCTGGATTGTCAGTACTAAATTCAAAACCATTCTCAAAAACTAAGCTTTTTGCAGTACTAGCTAAAAATGATCCTTCGATGTCGAGTTGAGCATTGTCTCCAAATAGAATTCCATTCGGATTAATCAAGAATAAAGAGCCATTGCCATCTATTCCCAGTGTTCCCAATATATTTGATACTTGATTACCTGTCACGCGAGAAATTATATTCTCTATATTTCCGGGATTACTAAAATATACTCTTTCGTTATTATTAACATTAAATTCTGAGAAGCTATGAAATAGATTATTGCCTCGAATAGCACCACCGTTAATTAACTGACCGGGAAAACCTTGAACATCAACATTAATTGGCATTTCTGATTTCTCTGTTACCCCTAACGTTGAATCAGGTGTTATTTGAGCAAAAACAGAGTTGTTTGCATACGCAATTACACTAAATACTCCCCAAAAAACGGCTATTTGGGGAAAGTATTTTATGTAGAGAAATAATTTTCTACTATTCATGCAATTAGGTTAATTATAGCGTTTTCATTTGTTTTAGTTAACGATTTAGCACACTATAGCAATCCTAAATAGGTTGTAACAAGTGAGCGGCTCGAAACCAAGTTCTAAGCAAGGAGTATGTTTCGGAAAATTGCCACGACTCAAATAGGATTGCTATAGTGCGGCGGGCAGGGAAATACTTTAGCAGCTTTGTAAATGCTCCCGAGCAGGGAAGCGGGGGAGATGTTAACTGTTTAGTTATTTTCGCCTTCTTGCAATAGGTACGGAAAACCCTAGTTTCTCTACTTCATACTTTATTTTTGATGTATACAATCCATATAACATTGCAGATCTATTTTCCCGTTTTTAAAACAATGGTCACATCCGGTCAGCGTTGTCACAAATTCAATCAATAACTTTTTCTTAAGGCTTTTAAAATCATCAGCTTGGTCTAGTACAGCAGCATCCAAATCTTTATCAGAAGATGCTTTTAGCTCTTTTGATAGATATATATGCATAAATCTTTTTTGAGCTTCGTTAGCTTTAAAAACGGCTTTGCTCCAAGCTTCAAAAGCTTCCTGTTCTTTCGGTGAAAGTGAATCCCATGCTGCCGAGAAAAGTCTTTCGTGCATTTGTGTTTAAAGAAGTTTTTTTAGATTACACAACAATCATACCTTATATTAAATCAATATTTTTTTTTGTAAAATCAACTACATATTAAAAAGTTAAATATTTCTTAATGGTCTCATAACTTTTTTCTGTACCTCACGCCTATTGCAAACCGCTATAACTACTGAGATACCGTTTCCAAAACCTGGCAATTGACTGAATGTTGCCAACCGCCATGAGGTGTTCCATTAGGAACATAAGCCGTCAGCACCACATTTCCCTCAGCATCAATAATCCACCCCTGGGCTTCAATAATCTGCTTGGGAGGATGGGAAATAGGAGAATTATTCCCGTCTGTTTGTCCTTGTGTTTCCTCATTTTCTTCCCTGGATATCACCGTGCCCAAATCATCTTGTACCCAATCAGGACTGAATAAATCCGTTGGGTTTTCAGGTAAACCACCTCGTCCAGTAACAGTAAATTGACTCTGACGATTACTAGCTGCACAGGTTCGGTTAATTTGTCCTGAGGGGTCAACTAAAGTGCTGGGGAGTTGAGTCAGTCCGCGACTGGGGTCAATGGATACATTAAGTGTGATTTCACCCGGGTTGCCAAACTGAGAACTGGCATCAATATCATTAGTACGATTTCCCTCAATGGCGGGACGTTCTTCAATACCAAAGATGCCTTCACCGGTGATGGTAATACGACCTCCATCTCCGCGTTGGGCACTAGCAATAATATCACTGCCGTTAACACCTTCTGAGGGCAGGGCTAAAAGAAAAATGCTTTCTATGTCAATATTACCGCCATTGGCATCACCAGAAGCTTTGGCAGAAATCAGGCTTTCATTGGTCATGAGTAAGGTGTCTAAGTTTTGTAGGCTGATATTTGCCCCACCTTCTACGCCACTGGTTCCGGTTTCTGCGGTGAGTTGACCTTGCTCTAAGTGTAGGGAGTTTGTCCGAATAGTCAGGTTTCCAGCTTGTCCAGAGGGACTACTTACGGTTACGGCTGCTCTATCTCGGACAGACATCTGAGTTGTGTCAACAGTTAAGTCACCGGCTGTACCGCCTTGAGTGGCTTCAACCGATAAACCACCTACTCCATTTAAGTTTACAGATTCAGAAGCATTGACGCTTAAGCTTCCGGCTGTACCGCTTTGAGTTGATGCCGAAATCAGACTGTTGTTTACGGTTAAGGTGTTTAAGCCTTCTAGGGTAATATTTTCACTAACACCAGAAATATTAGAGGCAGAAAGCTGCGAATTTTCACTTAAGGTTAATTGTTGAGTATTAACCGTCACCCCCCCAGCCTTACCACCTTCGGAGGTAGCTTCAACGGATAGGCGACTGTTGTTGAGAGACACTGACTCAACTGGATTTTCTCCTGGATTAATCCTGAGACTTCCGGCTGTTCCTGTTCGGGTGGATGCCGATATTTCACTATCGTTGGTTAGCTGTAAGTTGTTTAAGCCTTGTAAAATAATGTCTTGGCTAACACCCGAAATGTTAGAGGCGGACAGTTGCGATCGCTCCTCCAGAGATAACTGTTGAGTATTAACACTCAAACCCCCAGCATTACCGCCTTCGCCTGTGGCTTCCACTGATAGGCGACTGTTGTTGAGAAATACCGACTCAACCGGATTTTCTCCTGGATTAATGCTGAGACTTCCGGCTGTCCCTGTTTGGGTGGATGCTGATATTTCACTGCCGTTGGTTAGCTCTAAGTTCTCTAAACCTTGTAAAATAATGTCTTGGCTAACACCCGAAATGTTAGAAGCAGAAAGTTGCGATCGCGCATTCAAGCTTAACTGTTGAGTATTAATCGTCACCCCCCCAGCCTTACCGCCTTCTCCAGTAGCCGCAACGGATAGATTACTGTTGCTTACAGATACCGACTCAACCGGATTTTCTCCTGAATTAATACTGACACTTCCGGCTGTCCCTGTCTGAGTAGATGCTGATATTTCACTGTTGTTGGTTAGCTCTAAGTTCTCTAATTCCTGTAAAACAATATCTTGGCTTTCTCCAGAAATGTTGGAGGCTGAGATTTGCGAGTTTTCACTTAAGGTTAACTGTTGAGTATTAACTGTCAAACCCCCAGCCTTACCGCCTGCGGATGTGGCTGCAACGGATAGGCGACTATTATCACTCACTTGCACCGAATTAGCGGGATTGGAGTCAGCATTAATGGTTAAGCTTCCCGCTTCACCGGTTTGAGTCGAGGCGGATATTGCACTATTGTTGCTAACTCTCAAGGTATCTAACCCTTCTAGGATAATACCTTCACTGCTACTGAAAACATTTGATGCCAATATCTTTGCATCATTTTCCAGGTTCAACTGCTGGGTATTGATACGAACTTCTCCTGCATTGCCACTGCTTATAGCTGCCGCCGACAGTTCAACGCCATCTTTTAAAGTAAGTTGAGGAGTCGTGACTAATACACTGCCAGCATCCCCTGTACTCCTGCTTTCTACCGCTAACCTTCCCTGTCCAGCAATGGTAATCGCTTGCGGCGCACTGAGGATTAAATCTCCGCCATTGCCACTTCCAGATGTAGAGGCTGATACTTGGGAGTCAGGCGCTAGGGTAATGTCTAGGGTGGATTGTTCTTGATAGGGTTTCAGGGTTAATGTTCCGGCGGGGGTTTTTCCCTCGGTTTCGGCAAAGACACCCACGATTCCGGCTAAATTCATGGTGGACGCATTTAAGGTGATACTGCCACCTCCCTCTGTATTAGTGGCGGTATCGGTGGCGGTGGCGGTGATGCGGGCAGTGTCGGAGAGGGTTAATGTGGGAGTATTAATAATAATGCTTCCAGCTTTGCCTGCGTCACTCGTTTCTACAGACAGAACCGGGGAAAAATCATCCACACCAATGCCGAGATTCACAGCAGTAGGGGCATTAACTGTAATGATGCCACTATTGCCACTACCGTTGGTGAAGGCAAAAACTTTTGCTCCCCTAGCAACGGTTAAGGTGGAGGTGTCTAGGGTAATGTTTCCGGCGTCTCCAGTTCCTGTGGTTGAGGTGGACAGTTCTGTTTGTTGTATGTCTAAATTGTTGCTGGTAATCTGAATATTGCCAGCATCACCTGCGCCGAGGGTTTCTGTGGTAATGGTTCCTTGTCCCTGAATCGTTACGGCGTTGGGAGCTATGATCGTTAAGTTGCCTCCGATTCCTTGGTTAGAGGTGGAAGCAGAAATGGCAGTATCCTGTTCAAGGTTAAT
This sequence comes from Coleofasciculus sp. G1-WW12-02, assembly GCF_040219735.1. Taxonomy (NCBI): domain Bacteria; kingdom Bacillati; phylum Cyanobacteriota; class Cyanophyceae; order Coleofasciculales; family Coleofasciculaceae; genus Coleofasciculus; species Coleofasciculus sp. G1-WW12-02. Next base: position 43,720 of record NZ_JAVJRX010000044.1, read on the forward strand.
ATTGAGGTTTTCTCCGTTCGGATGGGATTGAAGAGTAATAGTTCCAGCACTGCCAATATTTTCCGTGGTAGTGGCGATGTTGGCACCGTTTTGCAGAGTTAATTCCGGGGTGGTGAGGGTAATACTTCCGGCATTACCAAAGTTAGTAGTTCCTGCAAATATTCCACCGCGTTGAGGTGTGTCCTGGTAGGAATACAAACCTTGGAAGGTTATGCCACTTCCGGCATTAATTGCGATATTTCCTGCCTTGCCGATGTTGCTGGTATTACTAATAACTTGACTATTATTGAACGTGACTAGACCTGGGCTGGTTAGGGTGACATTCCCAGCATTATCGCTACCGTTGGTGTCACTTTCAATAGAACTATCGTTGAATGTGAGATTGCCTAAACTGGTGACAATGACATCTCCGGATTCTCCTTGACCACCAACTTCCAAGGTTATGGTTTTACCAGACCATGGGTTCATCACTTCTACCCGCCTGCTAGTGAGGATACGGGTATTCGTCACGGATAAATCCTCAAACCCCTTTATCGCAACATCTCCAGCTTGAGCAGAAGATGATAGAGTTAATATTTCCAGGTTCGTTATGTTATTTTGAGCTGCCACCGTCACGTTTCCACCGCTTCCTGCTTTTCCTTCCTCAGAGAGGGCAAAGGAAGCCACGAGTGAGTTAGGAGAATTTCCGATAATATCGCCACCTCTAGCGATGAGGGAAATTTCTCCCCCATTTCCAGCATTCCCAGAAGCCGAATACGAGTACGAGTTCAATTCGCCGTTGGTATTGATATCACCGGAGTTAGAGGAAAGAGAAATCGCCCCCCCATTCCCCCCATTCCCAGAGTAAGAGTAAGAGTTCAAAGAACCGTTGGTAGTGATATCACCGGAGTCAGAGGAGAGAGAAATAGCTCCCCCATTCCCCCCATTCCCCGAATAAGAGGAAGAATCGGAGGACATATACACGGAATCAAAAGTGATATCTCCACTCGCACTTAAGCGGATCTCACCCCCATTTCCTGCATTCCCCGAATAAGAGCGCGAACTAGAGGCTATCTCTGACCCATACCCAGAAAAAGTGATATTGCTGCCCGCGCTCAAGCGGATTTCACCCCCTTTTCCACTATTGCCATAAAAATAGTCGGAGTAGGAGTACACCCTTGAGTAATCCCCAAAAAAATTGATATTACTGCCTGCGCTCAAACTGATCGCCCCGCCATTTCCACCATTGCCATCAGCAGAAGAGTCGTCATAAGGCATTGAGAAGGATTCCACCTGTGACCAATCCCCAAAAAAAGTGATATCGCCACCCGCACTCAAGCGAATCTCACCCCCATTTCCACTATTGCCAATAGAGATAGAGCTCACATAGGAGCTTTGATCTGAGCTATACCCAAAAGTGATATCGCCACCCGCACTCAAGTGGATTTGTCCCCCATTTCCACTATTGCCAGAAGAGATAGAGTAGGAGTTCACCTCTGAGTTATCTCCAAAAGTGATATCGCCACCCGCACTCAAGTGGATCTCTCCTCCATTTCCGCTATTGCCAGAAGAGATAGAGCCAGAGTTCACATCTGAGTTATCTCCAAAAGTGATATCGTCACCCGCCCTCAAGCGGATTGCCCCCCCATTCTGGGTATCCCTAAAGTCCGAGTACGAGGAGGAGTTCAAAGAACCAGTAGAGATATTACCATCTGCTTTTAAATTAATTGCCCCTCCAGTAACTAAAGAGGTGCTAATATTCCCCAACGTCAAACTCGCACCATTAATAACAATATCCCGCCCATTGGTTTTGAGGGTATCTCCGCCAGTGTCCTCCATAACCACCGCACCCACCCCGTCACTATCTGCATCAGCCGTTAATGCAATCCCCCCACTCCCAGGCGCAAAGTCTAAAGCATCATCAGCTAAATCATCAATCCGAATATCGTTAGTCGCCTGTAAAACAATATTCGTATCCCCCGCCAACCCTTCCAACTCCGACTCATAAATCGTCGTCGGTGCTGTATCATCAATCTCACTCAACGGCGTACTCAGAATCGCCCCCGTCACTCCCGAATTATTCCCGGCAAAACTATCCTCACCATCAACCCCACTATCCCCATTACCATTAGCAATCCGAATATCTGTCGGGTCAAGCAACAACGTCCCCGCTAACCCAAAAACTGCACTGGTATCCACGTTTCCACGAAATATCAGATGTTGCTTCCCCGATACCTCAACTAATCCCCCATTTCCGCCATCAACTCCCCCACGGGCGTTAATATTTCCATAAAACCCCGTCACCTCATCTGCCCACAAAACCACCGTACCTCCATCTCCCTCGATTAAGGCGTCAGCATTAATCGTCACATCCGGCTCAATCACAGTTCGCGCTGCTGTGGGAATCGTACCTTGACCCTGAAAGGAACCACCAATTAATACTGTTCCGCCGCCTATCTGAGAGGACACATCAATCTCAGCGCTGTCCAATAAACCAATTCTCTCTCCCAACACCATTACCGTTCCCCCTGGTGCGGTTAGAGAACCAGTACTCGTCACTTGATTCCCGTGTAACGCCAGAGTTTGTCCCGATTCTACCGCTAAATTCCCCTGATGATTAATATCTCCCGTCGGTGGCGTGCCATACTGCAATCCGGGTGTCACATTAATCGTTAACAACGGTGGCGCTTGGGGATTCGTGGCACTAAACTCACTGCCATCAGGAAAGGTAAAACTATTGGCGCCAGAAGCCACAAAGGAACCGCCAATATCTAACCGCGCATTCTCCCCAAAAACAATCCCATTGGGATTAATTAAAAATAGATTCGCTGTACCATTTGCGCGAATCAACCCATCAATATCTGAAAAGTCAGAACCTGTCACCCGTCCCAAAATATTCTGAATATCCAAGGCATTATTTAAAAATGCCTCACCCCCCGTCTGTACGGAAAACTCCTCAAAACTATGGAACAGATTCACCCCTCGCACCGTTCCCCCATCAATCAGGCAAACCGGACACCCCGTCACCTGAGAATTTACCGGAAGTGTATTATCAGGTACAACTTGAGCCGATACCGTCGTTACATTTGCCCAAAAACCGAGAGCAATGCTGCTAATCCAAAAGGGGTTTATCAAGTTTTTCATAGTCGTTTTCCTGATGGCTTTACGTTTTTTATGAACGCACAGGGCATGGTTTTTCGGGCGCATGTCGGTGCGCTTAACTTTTTACGGGAAGTCTATAAACCTGAGTCGGGGCGGGTTTAGTTACATCTTGGTGAAACCGAAAAGATAGTAGTGAAACCCGCCCCTACACAATCTACAAATCTCCCAATCTCTCACTCAAAACTTACTTCCCTTCGTTGCGCCACATACCGTGAAAAATAAGGTCAGTGCGCCCCTACTATCACATTAGCTACGCCATACCATTCGATTGTCATGTTACTCCTGCTCCTCTGGATTGTTTTCATTAACCTGTATGTCTTCAAAATTTGATATTAATGGTGCATTGGTAATGTCTTCTAAATCAGCATATTTCAACAAACTTTCCCACGCCGATACCACCTCTGGGTTATTCGGTTGAGTTTGGCGAAGTGCCGCCAGATTGACCACTGCATCCTGCCAAATTCCAGCTTCAGCATACACCGCCACTAGCTCCAAATCTGTCACTTGATCTAATGAACCTGTTAGGATTGAATCCGGTGAGACGCGGCGGATTAATCCCTCCACAAAGGGATCATTGGGACCACTAACTTGACAGGGTATCGACACTAACCATTTATAATCATTGCCAACTACTAAAGGCGGTGTCGTTTCTGATAAACTAATGCGATAAATTCCTGGCGTTTCTGTTAAGTTAAGGCGAGCCGTCTCACCTATTTGCTTACCTTTCTCATCTTCCACTTTCAGTTCTAGGATTTGGGCAGAGATTGGAGGAACATAAACCAGAAATGTCGGTTTTTCTGATACTGTTAACGTTAACTGGAAATTCACCCCAACCGGGGATGGCTCCGATTCGTTTAATAGTTGGGCATCCAAGACAGAGGGAGAGGGTATCAGTACCGTTAGGGATTGAAATGCAGTGGTGGTCTCTTTTGCCTCACTTTGATCGCCTGAACATGGTTTCAGAATTCGCCTTCCTCCACCTGTGGTTATCACTGGAGCAGGTTGGTTGGGATTCGGTTTAAAAATTACCTGTTTTGACTGACTATTAGAGGATGTTCGGGTTTGTGCCTGTGCCGCGATGAAGAAACCAGGAATTATACCTAGTTCTAATAACACTGAGGCTGAGAGAACCATAAGATACTGAGGAAGTTTTGTCCAAACCATGATCATCTCCTAATCACAATTGATTCATGAACTCATGTCGTCCATTGAACCTGTTTTTGGGTTGAATGGTTATAGCCTTAGCACCCTATTATCCATTCGACTAATTATATTTTTTTCAAATCAATAGAGTTAATCCTAACGACTTGTTAAATTGATGCATCTTCTAGAGGTCAATTTGTCCGAGGTAAAGGGGAAAAACTATTCTCCCTATCCACTTCAGCTAAAACCCCTGAAAAGCAAGATTTCCAGCTCAACCCTGGAAACTTAGGCTAAGTTGCTCTACTCATCGACAGCAGAGGCGAAGCCTTCCTAGTCAGCATTTTTGAGACTAACTTTCACCTTAAGTTGATCCGAATAAGTATTTATGCACCCTTAAATATATGATAAAGCACCGTCAAAGGAATTTATCCGATTCTTTATCTTATCTACTTATTGCCCTAGATCTTGGGTAAAGTCAATAGGAAATTTTTTATATAAATAGTAAAATTTTTCGTTTATCCTCCTCTTCTTAAATTATACGCGGTTTTTCAGGTTATCTTTCTTAGAGCCTGTCGGGTGTGTTAGCAAAGCGTAACAAATCTGCTAATGTGGTGCGTTATGGCGCATTTTTTCTGGGTTGTAGGTTGGGTTGACCAGAATACAGGGCTAAGGTTCCCTGACTACAAACTTATTTAAAGCCAATTTCCCAGTAAGACAAACGGTGCCCAATAGTAAGGATGTCTGAATCTCGACTCCTGCAATAGCGCTAATTGAGCCTGACGCAACGCTTCCGCTTTGGTGACATTGGCTTGTGCCAATTCCTGATAAAATTTCACCATCAACATCGCCGTAGACTGATCATCCACTGACCATAACGTCGCTAATGTACTCCGCGCCCCCGATCGCACCGCCACTCCTGCTATTCCTAACGCCGCCCGTTTGTCACCTGCGGCGGTTTGACAAGCACTCAATACCAACAATTCAATGGGTTGACGTTTCCTGTCCTCCCGCACCTGAAGAACTTCAGCCAATTGTTTCACACTGACGCGATCGTCCCACGCCAAAATAAAGGTATCTTCAGCATTAGAACTAAACTGACCATGAGTGGCTAAATGAACCACCGGAAATGACACAGCACTAATCTCTTGTTGCAACGCAGCGCTGGTAAATTGCTGATTTAGTAGCACCTGCGCCGGAATCTCCGCCTGAATCTGCTGTATCTCCGACTCCACACCCGGTAACGGCGGAAAATTCTGTTTGGCTTCACTCAATCCCCCAACTAACACCTTGATGGGGGTGCGGGTTAAGGGTTGGGGTTTCAGGATTTGCAGACTGGGAGTCAACGCGACACTATAGTTCTCAATTAGATATTGTTGACCATCATATAATGCTGCTATCGGTATACTCTTGAGTGAACCATCTAAGGCAAACACCAAGGTTTTAATCTCAGAAGCGGTTAAATCAGCCTCAATCGGTTGCACCAACCAATTATATAGTTGTTTAAATAGGGGTAATCGTTCGCGATCGCTCGCCACACGTCTGAGAGAACGGCGGGTTTGATTTAATACGTCTTCCACTTCCGCCTGAGATAAGGAAGTCGCATAATGTCGTAGTGGTTGGTTGGCGATCGAAACAATTACCTCCAATCGATCCGGTAAAATAATCGGATAAATAACCGCCGCATTAGCATCAACTTGGTCAACAGGTTCCGGTTGAGCCGTCAAACAAGCCTCACGAAAGAAGTTATCTAATTCTGCTAATTGTAGCGATTCAATTACCTCACGGGCTTGAACTAAATTCTCCTGATTAATGTCTTTATCACTGGGTTGCAACAGTAAGCTAACCAGTTGGCGATAAATCGGTTCCACACTCTCTCGAAACGAGAACTGTAACTCCAAATTCGTCGCCACCAAATCATTCCGCAGGGAATTGAGAGAGTGAATCGCTTCTTTATAAGCCGCAACGGCGCTCTTGATAGCGGAATCATCGGCAATTCCTCGGTCTATTTGGGCTTTCAGTAGTCGTCCTAACTGCCATTGCCACAAATAAGCAATATCGGGAGAATTGACCGATTGAGCTAATAGTAACGCCTGCTCGGTTAGCGTTTTCGCTTCAGACGATTGTTGAATATACTCGTAAATCTGACCCAAATAACCCAAGGTGTAGGATTCAGCCCGTTGATCGCCTAATTCCTTTGCTTGCTGAATTCCGATGGTCAGAATTTGAGCCGCCGTTTGTGGGTTCAGGGCGGGTTTAGTGACGTTAGTGGTTTTCCAAAAAAAGTTATTAGTCAAACCCCCCCCTAGGATGGGGAATGGGGCGGGTTTAGTTACGTTAGCGGTTTCCTGCGGAAGGTTAGAAGTAAAACCCGCCCCTACAACCACTGATTCATGACGCCATAGTTTCAGCAGACTTTGGCTAAAATTAATTCGGGCATAAATGCTGCTACGATTTGTCGGTAAATTAGCAAATTGGGACTGTATTTTCTGGGTTAGTGCTTTTGCTTCTGCCCAGTTTTCTAGTTCTATAAATAGACGCAGTTGATTTAACTGCGCCTGTAGGGTTGTGGTGGGTGAAACAGAAGACGCGATCGCGTTCTGATAAAACTCAATCGCCGCCTTTAATTTTCCCTGACTGTAAGCCGTATTCCCCAAACTTAAAAACGCCGCCGTTATCCCTGAGGATACGTCTAAATTTTGGGCAATAGCTAAACTTTTCTGTAATACTGTCTCCGATTCGTCTAAGTCACCCACTAAGCGCAAAGTATCGCCAAAACTCAACAATCCCGCCGCCTTAATCGCCGAATCCGGCTGATTTTGCAACCGTTGGTTCACCTGTTCTAATGTCGCCCTAACTCGCGGATAAAACCCTAGAATTCGCAAGGCTTGCGCCTGATTCATCAAGCTACGCACCACGCCAATTTGATCCTCCACCTGCTGATAGGTTTCTGTGGCTTCCTCCCACGTCTTCAGCGCCTGTTCCGGTTGTCCCTGTGCCAGTTGCAGCTTCCCCTGGGTATTCAGCGCCTGTGCCAAAATCGTCGTGCGATCGCGACTCGCCTTTTCGGTTTGTAACCGTTGTAAACTATTCCCAATTGCCTGATTCGCTGGCGTCCATTGTCCCAATTGCTGATAGGCGAGCGCCAGATTGCTCATTACCATGGCTTGATTCAGGGAATCTCCTTGAGTAGCAAAGGTATCCGCTGCTTGTTTCCAAGCGGTTACAGCAGCGGCAAATTCGCCCGACTGGTATTTTTGTAAACCCCCTTGCACCAATTCAGCCGAATTGGAGGTAGAAACCTGAACCGCTGAAGTATTGGGAATAGCTGCATTCACCTCATGGATTCCCATTCCTCTGGGAAAATCTCTCCACGCCAACACCACCGTCAAAACAGCAGTTAAACCAACTAAGCTTAGATACTTTAGGAATTGCCTGAATCTTTTTCCTTTAGCACTCATCAATTGTCGTGGAGATAGGGAAGTTTATCATTTCTAGTTCACCGCTCATAAAAATGTATACAATTATAATCATTCGTTGCCACAAGTATACACCACGTCCAACGAAGCGGTAGTTGAACGATTCCGCTGTGGATTTTCACCACGTCTAGAAGTGCGTTTCCGCTTGCTCTGCATTCCGTCT
>NZ_JAVJRX010000045.1:0-142073 GCF_040219735.1 Coleofasciculus sp. G1-WW12-02
TGCCGCGCTCTGTGTCCGCCTATCTCGGAGTGAATCCGAGAAAGCACGTATGGAGCGCTCTATATCAATTTAATAATTTTATTGGTCGATGCCCTGTAGTCAATCGTAGACACGATTACTATAGTGTCTCTAACTGGGAGCTGTTGGTTAAGGCTGATATCGAGCAACAACGCCGGGTATCAGCCAAGCGTAAGCGTTAACGGTTATCGACCAAAAGTTACACCGTGGACTTATACCAAGGCAGAATTACTTATGGGTAGGTTTGTCTAGGTTTTTAGAAGCGGTATAAGTAACGCCACTCAGCCGGAAGAATGTCAAGATATAAAGATATATAAACTTCCCTCTCTTCCTATGGACTGGCAAGAACTATCTGGTAGCTGGGTTTTAATTCCTTCCCGTCCCATTGGTATCGTGCATTTTTTGGGTGGGGCATTTATTGCGGCTGCGCCCCAAGTCACCTACCGTTGGCTACTTGAGCAATTAGGGCGTCAGGGTTACCTGGTTGTAGCTACGCCGTTTATCAATACCTTAGATCACGTTGCGATCGCCCGGGAAGTCCTCAACCGTTTTGAGACTACCCTAGATCGCCTCAAAGCCACAAGACTACTCAAGAAACAGTATTTACCCATCTACGGTGTCGGACATAGCATGGGTTGTAAACTGCATCTGCTGATTGGCAGTCTGTATTCTGTGGAACGGGCGGGTAATATTTTGATTTCTTTCAACAACTACCCCGCGAAACAGGCGATCCCATTTCTGGAACAGTTCAACGTGCTGGATCAGTTGACGTTCCTCAAGCAGTTGAATATCAAGCCAGCCTTTGACGTTGAATTTACCCCCTCACCCCAACAAACCAACGAACTGATTGCCCAGCAATACGCCGTCCGCCGCAATTTACTGATTAAATTTGTCAATGACGAGATAGACCAAACCGCAATCCTATCACCTGTTCTGCAACAGCGATTTCCTAATATGGTGGTGCTGCAAATGTTACCGGGAAATCACTTAACACCCTTGGGACAAGATGTCAACTGGAAAACGGGAGATGCATTTACTCCCTTTGATGCGATCGGTCAATGGATGAAGCAAGGCGTTTATCGGGACTTAAATCGACTGAAATTAGAGATTATACGCTGGTTAAATCCTCTGGCGGTGGGGTAAGTAGAGTCTGCTGCAGGGAGTCTTGTGGAGGGGTAGGGAACTCTTTTTCCGGTTGTACGGAAATTCTTGCGGGGTTAAGGTTTGATAAAGATTTAATTCGTCGATTTTTGCGGGAGGATATGATGCGTGACTCTGTGATTTATCAAGATATTTGGGAACAGTCTAGAAAACAAGAAGCACTGTCTTTGGTGAGGCGCTTACTCTATTTACGTTTTGGTGAGATTAATTCATCGTTGATTGAGCGGGTTCAAGGATTATCGGTTGAGCAATTAGAAGCGTTAGTGGAGGTACTTTTTAATCGGTCAGAAATGGCAGATGTAGAGGTTTGGTTGGAGCAGGAACAGCGACGAGAAGGACAGGTGGCTTTGATTACACGTCAGCTCAAGCGACGGTTGGGTGAAGTGGAACCCTCGTTAATGGAGCGGATTCGGGGATTATCGATCGCGCAGTTGGAAGCCTTAGCAGAAGCGCTATTGGATTTTTCGGGCGTGTCAGATTTAGTGGGTTGGTTTGAGCAGTTACGGTAAGCACAAGGGAGTATAATTGCTTTTTTCAAGCAACCATAATTGTGCTGGAGTGAGGAGAAAAGCAACAGGTTGAGTTACGACAATGTATGTAAGTATCTGGCAGAACAATATCCAGTCGCATTTGCCGACTGGCTACTTGCCATTAAATCAGGTGAGGTTGAGGTACTCAAAACCGAGTTGACTTTAGAGCCTATTCGTGCAGATGCTGTAAGCTTCCTGCGAATCGCTAATCAAATCTTGCATATTGAGTTTCAAACGCTACCCTACTCTAACCAACCGATTCCGTTTCGGATGCTGGATTACTCGGTAAGGTTGAAGCGACAATATCGTTGTGCTGTGGTACAGGTGGTTATCTTTTTACAGGAGACAACCAATGAAGTGGCTTTTACTGAGGAATATCGAGACGAGACAACGATTCACCGCTATCGAGTGGTTCGCTTGTGGGAACAAGAACCAGCACCATTTCTAGCTAATCCAACACTGTTACCTTTGGCGACATTGGCGCGAACAGAGGAGCCTCAAGGATTGTTGGCGCAGGTAGCGGAACAAGTCGCTAGAATTCCTAATAGGGAGCAGCGACAAAATATTTCTGGTTGTACAGAAATTCTCGCGGGGTTGCGGTTTGAAAAAGATTTAATTCGTCGGTTTTTGCGGGAGGATATGATGCGTGGATCTGTGATTTATCAAGATATTCTGCAACAAGGTATATTTAGCTTGATTAGGCGTTTGATTGAGCGGCGACTGGGTAAGGTTGAACCAGCATTAATTGAGCGGGTTAGCGAGTTAGCTCCCGAACAGCTAGAGGCGTTAGGGGTAGCGCTATTGGATTTTTCTGAAGTTAGAGATCTAGTAGATTGGTTAGATCAGCAGCAGCCACGAGCAGGAGAGGTGAATTTGATTGTCCGTCAGCTTAAGCGGCGGTTGGGTGAGGTTGAGCCAGTATTGATTGAGCGAGTAAGAAGATTACCCATCGTACAGTTGGAAGCGTTAGCAGAAGCGCTATTGGATTTTTCGGAGGTGGCGAATTTAGTGGATTGGTTGGAGCAGGCTCAGTAAGATTACACAAGTGATAATAGAACAGTTGATGTGGTGAGTGACGTTACTAGAGGTAAAAAGCTCAACAGTTTAAAGGAAGTCTTTTCCCTTACGCCTAAACCTATGCCTGAAGTGATTAAAGATCTAAACCCGCCCCTACAGATTTTCACGACTTAGCCGACTCCCTCACCATGTTCCAACAGGATTGCGCGATCGCCCAGTCTTCTTGGGTATGAATCACGAAAACGCGCACGCTTGAATCCTCTGTGGAAATATCCGCATCTACGGGATTGGTTTCATTCTTGTCTGAGTCAATTTTGAGCCCCAGAAATACTAGGGTGTCAGATGCAGCAGATCTCAAAGAGGCTTGATGTTCGCCAACCCCGCCGGTAAATACCAATACATCTAATCCACCCAAGGAGGTTAACATTGCCCCTAAATAGAAGCGTAAGCGGTGTATATAGACATCTAGAGCGAGTTTAGCTTGCTGATTACCCGCCGCGATCGCGTCATTGATTTGGCGCATATCACTACTCACTCCCGATAATCCTTTTAATCCCGATTCTTTGTTCAGCAGATGCTCTAATTGATCCGCATTATACCCCTGTCGCATCAGTTGAATCAGAATAGAAGGGTCAATTGAACCCGAACGAGAACCCATCATTAACCCCTCTAAAGGTGTATAACCCATGGTTGTATTGATACTAATCCCATCCCGGATTGCGGCTAAGGAACACCCATTACCTAAATGACAGGTAATTACTCGTAACGATTTAGCGTCTTTTGCCAACAACTGAGCAACTCGTTCCAGACAGTATTGATGACTTATACCATGAAAACCATAACGACGTATTCCTTGATCCAGCCATTCCTGAGGACCTGGATAAATAGCGGCGGGTAAGGGAATTTGAGCATGAAATGAAGTATCAAATACAGCCACTTGGGGCATATCTGGTAAAATATTCTCTATCGCCTCAATTCCTTCTAGATTCGCTGGGTTGTGGGATGGAGCCAGAGGAGATAGAGACGCGATCGCATCTTTCACTTCAGCGTTAATAAATGTTGGTTGACGGTATTTATCGCCGCCATGAACCACCCGATGTCCTACCACATCAATGTCACTTAGTTGGGAAATAACTTGCGTTTGACCGCGCCAGAGTGTATTCAACATTTGAGAAATCGCCTTAATTCGGTCATCGGTGGGTAGGCGTTCCTCCAGGGATTTTCCGTTACAATTCTTAACCTTTAATAGCTCCGTGTCTGACTTTTCATTCCAATCAATTTTGCCTTCCCATATTGGTTCTGGTGGAGAATTTGGCAAAGATTCACCAATCTCATACAAACAACTTTTTTGAGTACTAGAACCCGCATTTAATACTAAAATTTTCATCCCTGATTCTGATAACAAAAGAATGGAGGTGTTCCAGACGTAGCACACTACGTCTGGAACAATTGGGGCGGGTTTAATAGCATCTGGGTCACAAAAAAGGATAATAGTCAAACCCGCCCCTACAGAACTGTTCCCTGAAAAATTAACACCACTGCCAATTGGTAATCTCTTCAGGATCTTCGCCATTCTCAACGATATACTGCCCGTGAGCAGCTAGCACATATTCATAATGACGAACTCGGTTATTTGCCTGTGCTGAAACGTAAGGATTTTGTCGTGCGGCTAAGCGAATCGCTTGCATAACTAAGTGATAACGACTCGTACCATTGCGGACTTGCATATCAAAGGGTGTGGTGGTTGTCCCTTCTTCCTGATACCCATTAATCTGGAATCGCTCAATAGTTGGACGCCCAAATAACAATTGCTTAATCAGCGAAGGATAACCGTGGAAATTGATAATAACAGGTTTATCGGGGGTAAATAACGCAGTAAACATTTCATCGTCTAACCCGTGAGGATGAGTGGAATTTTGTTCAAGAATTAATAAGTCCGTCACGTTAACCACTCGCACCCGTAACTCCGGTAATTCTTGTCTCAGGATTTGCTCGGCTGCCATAACTTCTAACGTGGGACAATCACCAATTCCCACCAGTACCACATCCGGATTAACCCCATCATCGGTACTCGCCCATTGCCAAACTGAACCGCCTGCCCGACAATGTGAGATCGCCTCCTCCATGGACAACCATTGGGGTAGAGGGTTTTTGTTGGAAATAACTAAATTGACATAGCCTGTACTCTCCAAGCAGTGGTCAATCGTACTGAGTAAACAGTTCGCATCTGGGGGTAAATAAACCCGGGCATAGTCGGCTTGCTGATCCAAAACACTATTAATAAAGCCAGGATTTTGGTGAGAAAAACCATTATGTTCCTGTCGCCACAGGGTTGAGGTTTCTAAGTAATTCAGAGACGATACAGGCGGACGCCACGAGAATTCTTGGGAATATTTTAAGAACTTGGCATATTGATCCATCATCGTGGTGATAATGCCCAAAAATGCCTCGTAGGAGGGGAATAAACCATGTCGCCCGGTGAGGAGATAGCCTTGTAAAAAAGCCTGACAGGTATGTTCACTCAGCACCTCGATAATTCGTCCCCCATCCGGTCCAATCTCGCCATCAAAGGGTCCAGTGGGCCACTGATAGTTCCGCTGGGTAACGTCAAGGACTTTGTGAAGACGGTTGGATTCGAGTTCGTCGGGGCAGAAAATACGGAAGTTGTTGGGGTTTTGCTGAATCACATCCCGCAGGTATTTTCCCGCCTCATAAGTATTGCTAATGCTACTCTCACCCTGTTTACACCCTTCTTTTGCTTCTGGGTGTTCTACGGGAACAGCGTAGTTAAAAATATTCGGTAAATCCAAGGGTTGACGCACACGCCCACCGAAGGTATGGGGATTGCTGCCCATGCGTCGTTCCCCTTGAGGACATTGGTCTAAAATGTCGGGTAAGGGTTGTCCTTTTTCGTCAAAGAGTTCCTCAGGATGGTAGGAACGGAACCAATTTTCGAGCAGTTCTAGATGTTCGGGATTACTCTTCACCTCTTTGAGGGGAACTTGGTGAGAACGGAAATTCCCTTCAATCGGTACACCGTCGGCTTCTTTAATCCCCGTCCATCCTTTTAGCGATCGCAAGATGATTAGGGGCCAACGGGGTTTGCTGAGGCGGTTCCCCGAACGGGCGGCTTGTTGAATCCGACAGATTTCCTGATATGCCCAATCCATTGAAGCATACATATCGGCATCCAAGTCCGCATCTTCGACAATCCGCACTTGGTAACCGTACCCGGTAAACAGATGCAGCAATTCTTCATCACTCATTGTGCCAAAAATAGACGGGCTGGCGATTTTATAGCCATTCAAGTGCAAAATCGGCAAAACTGCCCCGGATTCAGCCGGATCAATGAATTTTGTTCCATGCCATGCTGTAGCCGTGGGTCCGGTTTCTGACTCGCCATCGCCAACGATACAAGCAACCACTAGATCGGGGTTATCCATCACCGCCCCAAACGCTGTCGCCAAGGCGTAGCCTAGTTCACCCCCTTCGTGAATGGTGCCCGGAATCCCCGGATACAGGTGAGACGGAAAGCCGCGGGGCCAAGAAAATTGCTTGACTAGCTGATACACTCCAGCTTCATCGAAGGTAAGGTTAGGATAATAATCTCCTAAAGACCCTTCTAGGTAAAGATTGGCAAGGTTTGCGGGCGCACCATGTCCGGGTCCTGTCACCAGAAACATGTTGGCATCGTAACGCCGGATCAGTCGGTTGAGATGGGCATAGACTAGATTAATACCGGGACAAGTCCCCCAGTGACCGAGTAAACGATCTTTAATGTGTTCAGGTTTTAAGGGTTCGCGTAAGAGAACGTTATCTTTGAGATAAATTTGAGTCGCTGCTAGGTAATTAGCCGCACGGCGATACTTGGCGATCGCGTCGAGTTCGCCGCCCTGATTTTGACGCACTTGAGCAACAGGAATTTCCGGTTGAGATAAAGAGGCTTTGGCTGTTGAAGTAGTTATTGTCATATTTTATAAATTCAAGTTAGAAATTTTGACTTGCGTTGGTAGCGGTACTCGTCTGCTGTGCAGTTTATCCAAAGATTTCAGAGGAATTCTCCTACTGGGGATAGATCATGCCAAATCCGATGATATGAACCTCTGTTCCCTAGTTCCTGAATCGTCTGTTCTACTTGGCTTACTCGTAGTGGGGTGTTTGGGTTTGGGGTTATCCCGAACGTTTATATAGCAGTAGACACATCGATTAGGACAAAGGCACCATAGAGGCGTTCCATGCAACGTCTCTACATAAATGATGTGTCCTAACAGCTATGGCGGTTGCTATATCTCCAACTTCTTCCATAAGTCAGAGATGGGATAGGTAATAATGAGATATTCTGAGTAGAACATCCTTCCAAAGTGACAAATTGTGATTAACACTCCTGTGCATCTGCTCCTCATTGACGAGGACCCAGATGAACGAGCCTTAATCATTCGTCAATTACAGCGAGAGTTTTCCGCACTGCGCGTCGCACAGCCAACTAACTCTAAAGACCTAAATCAGGTACTTTTAGAGGATCATTTTGATATTGCGATCGCGGACTATGAACTCCCTTGGACAACGGGTATAGCTGTCTTGAAACAGGTTAAACGCCTGCAACCTGCTTGTTCATTTATCATGTTTACCAGTCAAGACAGTGTAGAACTTGCTGTAGTGGCAATGAAGGCGGGTTTAGATGACTATATTATTAAATCGCCGTCCCATTATCCAAAACTGGTGACAGCCGTCTGTGCTGCCTTAGCGTCTAAGTTACAGCCCCAATCTTCTTTGCCACAAACGACTCAACCTGTCCCTATTTCCCAGAAATTACAACTGATCGCCACACTCCAAGCCCGGATTGCTCAGCAAACTACAATTGTGCGGTTTAGTCAATATGCCTTAAGAGGGATTAACATTGACTCTTTGATGAATTGTGCGGTCAATTTGTTAGCGAAAACGCTCAACGTAGACTACACCAAAGTCCTGGAATTACTTCCCGATGGCAAAGCATTGTTGTTGCGGGCGGGTGTAGGTTGGCAGGTTGGTTTAGTCGGTAAAGCGACTGTAGATACGGGAATTAATTCCCAAGCAGGCTATACTCTCGTCTCCCAAAAACCAGTCATTGTCGAAGATTTGCGGACGGAATCACGATTTTCGGGTCCACCTCTATTACGCGATCATAGAGTTGTCAGTGGGATGAGTGTGATTATCCCCGGACTTTCCTCAGCGAGACTAGAGAAACTGAAACATTGGGACACCATGTCTAATCCAGAGAATCAACCCTTTGGAATTTTGGGTGTTCATAGCACAGTTTACCGCCAGTTTAGCCAAGATGATATTAACTTTTTACAAGCGATCGCGAATATTCTCAGTGCAGCGATTGATCGTTGTCAGCAAGGGGAACGATTGCGGATACTAGAGAGTGCGGTTAATGCCAGTAGCAACGGGATTTTAATTAGTGATCCCTATCAACCGGATAACCCAATTATTTTTGTCAATTCTGGATTTGAACGACTCTCCGGTTACAGCGCCTCAGAAACACTCGGTTGTAACTGTCGCTTTTTGCACCGAGATGACTCAAATCAAACTGGATTGGATGAATTACGACAGGCGATTGCGACGCAAAGAGAGTGTAAAATCACCTTGCGGAACTATCGTAAAGATGGTTCTTTATTCTGGAACAATCTCTATATCTCACCCGTGCGAAATTCCCAGGGAAAATTAACTCACTTTCTGGGAGTGCAGACGGATGTTACAGCCCAGAAATTAGTCCTAGAAAAGCTTCGCCAACAAGCACAACTATTAGATTTAGCCAATGACGCGATTATGGTGCTGGATCTAGAGGGAAAAATTACCTATTGGAATCAGGGAGCGCAACGCTTGTATGGCTGGAGTAATCAAGAAGCCGTTGGGCAAAATGCCCACCAATTGCTGCACACTATTTTTCCGCAGCCGTTAAGCGAAATTAAGGCTCAATTATGGCATCAAGAATATTGGCCCGGTGAGTTGATACAGAGTACACGGGATGGGACTAACATTACTGTGGCGAGTCGTTGGACATTGCAGCGAGAACACCAAGGAGATCCATTTGGAATTTTAGAAGTTAACCATAATATTACCGAATACAAACAGTCAGAAAAAGCCCTACGTCAGAGTGAACAGCGCTTCCGGCTAGCGGTAAATCATAGTCCAGATATGTTCGTCATCTATGATGATCAGCGACGGTTTATTTTTGTGAATACGACAGCCCTTGAACGCACGGGAAAGTCATTAGCGGAGTATCTAGGACACACTGATGAAGAAATCTGGTCGCCGGAGATTACTGAATCGTATTTACCGACGCTCAAGCATGTGGTAGAAACCCGAACTCCGCAGACAATAGAAGCCACGATTACATTACCGAATACTAACCCCTTTACCACAGTAATCAAATATGTACCGATGTTAAATGAGCGCGGTGAAATCGATCAAATTCTCGGCTTTACGTTTGACATCACCCAGCGCAAGCGACTTGAAATTCAATTGCGACAGACGATTGACCGCCTGCAAACCTTACAAACCATTGACAAAGCCATTCTCGCCGAGCAATCACCCTCTGCGATCGCGCAAGTGGCGTTAAGGGGTTTAAACGCTTTGCTATCTCGTCGTCATCTGAGTGTTGTGGTGTTTGATTGGGACTCGCAGCAAGCCCTTCTCCTCGCGACTGACGGTGAGGTAGATAACCCAGCCGGAACAACAATTGCTCTAGAACCATTTACCTCAAAGCTTACCCAATTCGCTGACGGTAAAATCCATCAACTCCCACAGCTAGAGATTGTGCCATTATTGCAACCCATAGTGCAAGCCTTACTCTCACAGAACGCTGAATCTTTCCAGATTATTCTACTCAGAAGTAAGCAAGAATTAATTGGCACACTCAACCTAGAATTCAGTGGAGAAAATGTCCTGAATGAGGAGCATAAAACCATTGTACAAGAGGTCACCAATCAACTCGCGATCGCGATCGCTCAATCCCGATTACAACAGCAGCTTCGACGCTACACCACTGAACTAGAAGAACGGATAACCGAACGAACGCAAAAATTGCAAGCTATCAATGGTGAACTCGAAGCATTTTCCTACACAGTTTCTCACGATCTCAGAGCGCCGTTACGAGCCATGCAAGGGTTTGCGAATGCCTTAGTTGAAGATTGCGGTTCCCAGTTAAATTCAATCGGTTTAGACTATGCTCAGCGGATTATCACCTCTGCCCAGCGTTTGGACAACATGATCCAAGACTTATTAGAATATAGTCGCTTGGGGCGCCTGGAATTCCCCCTCAAGCCGATTAGTTTAGATTCCATTGTGACAGAAGTACTCTTTCAACTCCAAGAAACTATCAAAAACACATACGCCCAAATTAACGTAGCCCAGAAAGGGGTAATACCTTTGCCCGAAGTTTGGGGTCATCGTGGTACACTCATCCAAGTTGTATCAAATTTGATTGTCAATGGGATCAAGTTTGTCCCAGAGACGGTGCAGCCTCAGATACAGGTGTGGGCAGAGGAACGACAAGATGTAAATGGTTGTACGTGGATACGACTCAATTTCGAGGATAATGGAATTGGCATTGAGCCAGAATACCAAGAAAAGATTTTCCTGGTATTTGAACGCCTCCACGGTCGTGAAACTTATCCTGGTAGTGGTATTGGTTTAGCCCTTGTCCGTAAAGGCATGGAACGTCTAAGAGGACGTTCGGGAGTTGAATCATCACCCCATCAGGGAAGCCGATTTTGGATCGAGGCGCAAACCGTGTAGGGGCGAAGCATTCGCGCCCGGATTTTTCGGTTTTACGGCTAAACTTCCATCGCGAATGCTTCGCCCATCCAATAGTCACGCATTCGTAGACACAAAGCATTCGCGCCCATATTTTTCGGTTTTACGGCTAAACTTCCATCGCGAATGCTTCGCCCATCCAAACATCAAACATCAGTTTGAGTAAGTTTTATGGAGCAAATTATGAGTGGTAAACCTTCTGATATCTTACTCGTTGAAGATGATGATAATGATGTTTTCCTAATTCAGCGTGCATTTGGACGCCTCAATCTACCTCATTCACTGCAAGTTGTCATGAATGGAGAGGAGGCAATCAATTACCTAGAGGGCAAAGCACCCTATAATGATCTAGAACGTTATCCTATTCCAGCTCTTATCTTACTCGATTTAAAACTGCCTCGTAAATCCGGTCTAGAAGTTTTAGCTTGGATTCGACAGCAACCTCAGTTAAAACGTCTATTAGTTGTGGTGTTGACGGCATCCAGAGAAACCCCAGATATTAATAAAGCTTATGACATCGGAGCCAATTCTTATTTAGTGAAACCTGTAAACTTTCATGATTTTTTAGAAATGATTCGTACTCTTGATCTGTATTGGTTAATCTTTAACGAAAAACCCCTTGTCTGACTTAGAAATTATAAATTTTGACTTTCTATTCCCTGTTCTATGTTCCCTGACGAATGACAAATGAGAAATGACAATCCAGTAAGAATTCTGTTAATTGACGACAACCCCGACGATCGCATGCTAGCGCTACGCAAGCTAGAGCAGGAGTTTGACCAATTACAGCCTAAAGAGATTACCGATATCAGCGAAGTAGAACAGGCATTAGCCGAGGGACAATTTGATCTCGTCGTCACTGATTATAGCTTGCGTTGGAGCAATGGCTTAAACGTACTGCACAAAGTCAAGGAACGGTATCCAGATTGTCCTGTGGTGATGTTTACCGGCACAGGAAACGAAGAAGTTGCTGTCGAGGCGATGAAATCAGGACTTGACGATTATATTATTAAATCGCCTCAGCATTATACTCGTCTCGCCGCCGCCGTAAGAGCAGCATTGGAGCGAGCAAAGCAACGTCAAGCCTTCAAAGAGGTGCAACAGCGATATCAACAACTCTTTGAAAGCGTACCCATCGGACTTTATCGGATGACACCAACAGGAGAAATTATTGAAGCCAACCCAGCCCTGTTGCAACTGTTGGGATATCCCAGTCTAAAAGCCTTGCTTGACACAAATATCTCCAAGCACCTAGTTAATCCTCAAGTCAACCACTTATGGCAAAATCAGATGGACTCTGAAGGAGTGGTGCGAAACTTGGAAATGCCGATGTTTCGGTGTGATAATACCATGATTTGGGTACGCTACAATGCTCGTGCTATCTGCAATGATCAGGGTGAAATTATGTACTATGAGGGTGCGATTGAAGATGTCACCCAGCGCAAACAAGCGGAAGAAGAACGGACTGTATTGCTCAAGAGTGAACAAGCCGCCCGCGCTGAAGCTGAAACCGCGAATCGCCTGAAAGATGAATTTTTAGCCACCCTATCCCATGAACTGAGAACACCCCTGAACGCGATGCTGGGGTGGGCGGGACTTTTGCGGAGAAGACAACTGAGTCCCGACAAAGTAGAGCGTGCGTTAGAAGTGATTGAACGCAATGCTAAGTCTCAAGCCCAGCTTATTGATGACTTGCTGGATGTGTCGCGGATTATTCGGGGTAAGTTGCGCTTAAATATAATCCCCGTTGACTTACACCAAGTTATCAACGCAGCAATTGATACCTTACAACCCGCAGCCGACGCTAAAAGTATTCGGATTGATTCATTTTTAGCACCGAGTCGGAGGGCGATCAAGGGGGATAGCGATCGCTTACAGCAAATTGTATGGAATCTTTTGTCTAATGCGATTAAATTTACCCCAACTCACGGACAAGTCAAGATTTATTTGGAATGGTTGGAAAATGCGGTACGCATTCGGATACAAGACACGGGTCAAGGGGTATCCATTGACATTGCGCCTTACATTTTTGACCGCTTTCGCCAAGCTGAAGGCTCAACAACTCGTTCCCATGGCGGACTAGGATTAGGACTCGCTATTGTACGTCACCTCGTTGAACTCCATGGGGGAACCGTGTGGTGCGAAAGTGCTGGAGAGGGAAAGGGAGCCACTTTTACCGTGGAGCTACCCCTCAAACCTCAAGCAGGCGCTTAGGGTGCACTTGACATCCTCACCTTCCGATAAGAAATTCGTAACAATTCCTTAATTCGTTTTTGATTGATAGATTTGGCTATACTTCTCAACAACTGAAGCAATGGCTTTGACTCGTCGCATTTGGTCTTTGTAAACACATTCCCATTCCGTGATGGGGAGGTTTTCTCTAGCACAGATACCTAAGAGTCCTGTGGCTTTATTGGAACCCGTTTCTAAATCTAACTCGTTATTGACATTAAGATAAAATGATGCTGTTCTTGCCCAAGCCAGAGCATCACTTCCCCTTAACCCACCCTTTTTGGCGATGGCGAGGGCGTGGGGAAAGTGACGAGAATGGATGGGCATCGCTTGATTGTATAAATCAGCTACATTGAGTAAAGCCTCTAAATCCCGTTCGGGGTCGATACCAGCCGCATTCAAATCGACTAGATGAGTGGGTAGTCGCGATCGCGATCGCTCTAAACACAGTTGTTCGGCTAAGGCAATATTGCCCTTACTGCGTCCTTGATCACTACACGGTCCATAGTTGGTGACTACATCTCCCCAGGATAAGTTACCCGGATCAGTATGTCCAAAGTAGAAAGAAGTTTGCTGGACGTAGAGATTGCCCTTTTCAGTAAACAGGCGATAATTCCCCTCAGCTACCCCAATAGCCACCATACCTAGAGAGGTTGGTGTGGAAAACAGAGGCTGATAGGTGCTGAGGCTTTGCTTGAGATCAAACGGGCGCGAGAGAACCGCAACAGACTTCTGGGATACCTCAGAGGCGGAAGTAGAATTGGGTAAGGTTAGCAAGGGTAACGGTTGCGGGGGTAGCGTTACAGCTTGAGTCTTAAGAGGCGCGATCGCAGCTATTGAGTTGGGGTGACGATTGTTTGGCTGCGAGAGGAAAGTTCGCCCTAATATACCAAAGAATAAAGTAGATCCGGCAGCGGTTCCTACTAATCCTAGCCCTGCGACGCGAGATAACCAGACCCAATCAAACATGAATGAGGGATGAATAACTGTTCGACTCCACATTCTAGCGTTTCCGCATTCCCGGATGGGGAAGATGGGGGTGGGCGCGAGTCACATCTGTATGAGTTGAAAAGTGATAGCAGTGAAAAGAGTCCCTACACACTTACACGCCATGCCCTAGAATGTCGTGAAGGGTCAAAACTTTTTCCCTGTTCCCTGTTCCCTGACGAATGACCCATGACCCAGGACAAAATCTGTAGCCATTTAGACATTTATCTTTGTTTAATCCTATGCTTTTAATCAGTGAATACCGATGATGGAGGGGAGAATTTTCTGTCTAAGGCACTATTCCTCAATACCTCTCACCATATATCATTGATGGGTTAAGTTTTATATAGCGGCTTTGAGCCAATTGCCTAGAATTGGGTTCAAAGCGTTTTTGAAACACCTCTACTCATGCAAACAGGAGAAAATCTACTGATGCAGCAGCTTACAGTCACTCAAGAGCTAGATTTCAATAGTGAAACATACAAGGACGCCTATAGCCGCATCAACGCGATCGTGATCGAAGGGGAACAAGAAGCTCAAGAGAATTACATCCAACTGGCTGAACTGCTACCCGACCAAAAGGATGAGCTAACCAGTCTAGCTAAGATGGAAAACCGCCATAAGAAGGGGTTTCAAGCCTGTGGTCGCAACTTGAGTGTCACACCGGACATGGAATTTGCCAAGGAGTATTTCAGCCAATTACACCAAAACTTCCAAACCGCCGCCGCCTCAGGTAATATCGTCACCTGCTTGCTGATTCAATCGCTGATTATTGAATGCTTCGCGATCGCCGCCTATAACATTTACATTCCCGTCGCTGATCCCTTTGCCCGAAAAATCACCGAAGGTGTGGTGAAAGACGAGTACACCCACCTCAATTTTGGCGAAGAGTGGCTCAAACAGAACTTTGAAGCCTCAAAAACCGAACTCGAACAAGCCAATAAGCAAAACCTGCCCCTGGTTTGGCGTATGCTTAACCAAGTTGAGAACGATGCTCATATCCTGGGAATGGAAAAAGATGCTCTGGTCGAAGACTTCATGATCGCCTACGGTGAAGCCCTAAGCAATATCGGCTTTACCACCCGTGACATCATGCGGATGTCTGCCTACGGATTGACAGCCGTCTAGCTCAACCTAGATGTAATCGTCGAATGTAGAGACGTAGCTACGTCTCTACACCCTCCCCTGCACCTTTGCTCCCTCATCGTTCCCCATCTCCCCTATCTTCCTGATAATATTTTTAACTTGTGAGGGGGTTTGGGGGAGCTATAAGTCCCACGCTGTAATCTTTGATGAGCGCGGTGGGATGCCTTCACTCCCCCAATCAATCAAATGCAGTCAGAATCCACTTCTACTATAATTTTGCATTTACGGTAGACTAAACTAGAATCGATATATGTTGAATCTCAACTACACCTACAGAATTTATCCTGACGCTAAACAAGTCGAATTTCTAGACGAGTGGCTCGAAACTTGTCGAGGTGTTTATAATTATGCACTTAGGGAGCTAAAGGATTGGATTGCTTCAAGGAAATGTCCAATAGATAGGTGTAGCCTAGAGTCAGAATACATAATGAGGGCTGATTATCCTTTTCCTGGATACCAGCAGCAACAAAACAATTTACCCAAGGCAAAAAAGAATTTCACCAAGCTGAAAGCAGTACCTTCTCAGGTATTACAAACAACCATTAGACGGTTACATGATGCTTGGGACTTTTTCCGGAATCGAGGTTATGGATTTCCAAGATTCAAAAAGTATGGACAGATAAAGTCGATACTTTTTCCTCAATTCAAGGTGAACCCGATAACCGGATGGCAGATTAAATTACCTAAGCTGGGAAAAGTCCAAATCAACCTGCATCGTCCGCTCCCTGATAGCGCAAGCGGTAGCGACGTAGGAGCGTCTGGCTTTGTCATTAAGCAGGTTTGGGTAATTAAAAAAGCGGTAGGTTGGTTCGCACTCATAAGCATTCAATCTGACATTTTTATTCCTGATGCCGTACCACATGGTCACTTCATTGGGGTAGACGTTGGATTGAATAGTTATTTAGCAACCAGTGATGGTTTCGTCGAACCGGGACGTAAATTCTTCAAGGATATGCACCGTAGGCTCTTAGTGCTACAACGCAGGTTATCCAAAAAAGAGAAGCGTTCCAAGAACTATGAAAAAGCCAGACGCAAAGTAGAGCGGTTGCACAATCATATTGCATTCAAGCGAAAAGACTATCAGTACAAATTGGCTCACAAGCTGTGTGACATGGCGGAAACCATTTTTCTAGAGGATATCGATTTCCGAACTATGGCAAAAGGGTTTCTAGGTAAACATACAGTTGATGCGGGGTTTGGTCAATTTAGAGATATTCTTTATTACGTTGGGAAGCAACGCGGTGTTTACGTCGCTGAAGTTGACCATAAAGGAACATCTCAGACTTGTCCAAATTGTCGCATTGAAGTCAGGAAAGAACTATCTGATAGGTGGCATAGCTGCCCAGAATGTAAATACCATCTCGATAGAGATATAGCCTCAGCGCAGGAAATCTGTAACCGAGGCTATGAGCAACTGAGTACCCAGGGACTCTGGGGGAAAGAAATTGGCTGTCAAGTCGGGCTGTCGGGGGCGTTGTCCCTAGATAAGTGGCGCAGGGCAGCAATGTCTAACAGCGATGTTGGAAGCCTACACCATAATCTCTGATTTGGTGTAGGAGGATGTCACATATCCTTAACAATTTCTTACCCTTACTCCAATTTTCCATTTCCCCCTAATTAACAGCCTTACCAGCGAGCAGTAAATGTTTGGTCTTATCGGTCACCTCACCAGTTTGCAACACGCCCAAGCCGTCGCCAGAGATCTAGGCTACCCAGAATATGCTGACCAAGGGTTAGATTTTTGGTGCAGCGCCCCTCCCCAAATCGTTGACACCATCAAGGTGACTAGCCTGACAGGGGAGACGATAGAAGGACGCTATGTGGAATCGTGTTTTCTGCCAGAGATGCTAGCCACGCGCCGGATCAAAGCCGCCATCCGTAAAGTTCTCAACGCCATGGCTCATGCCCAAAAAAATGGCATAGATATTACAGCATTAGGTGGCTTTTCGTCAATTATTTTTGAAGAATTCCACTTGTACGAGAAAAGCCAGGTTCGCAATGTCAAGCTAGAATTTGAGCGCTTTACCACGGGCAACACCCACACGGCTTACATCCTTTGCGCCCAAGTCGAACAAGGGGCGAAAAAGCTGGGCATTGACCTGTCAAAAGCCACCGTGGCGGTTTGTGGGGCAACGGGCGATATTGGCAGTGCCGTTTGTCGTTGGCTCAATAGCCGCACAGATGTTGCCGAGATTCTCTTAAGCGCCCGTAACCAGGAACGATTGCAAGCCTTACAAGACCAATTAGGGCGCGGCAAAATTATGGGATTAGAGGAGGCGCTACCCCAAGCGGATATTATTGTCTGGGTGGCGAGCATGTCCAAGGGCATTGAAATTGATGCCTCAGTATTAAAGAAGCCCTGTCTGCTGATTGATGGGGGTTACCCCAAGAATTTAGCCACCCAGCTGCAATATCCCGACATTTACGTTCTCAATGGGGGTATTGTCGAGCATTCGTTGGATATCGACTGGAAAATTATGCAAATCGTCGAAATGAAAGATCCAGGACGCCAGCTATTTGCCTGCTTTGCCGAGTCAATGCTGTTAGAGTTTGAAAAGTGGTATACCAACTTTTCCTGGGGACGGAATCAGATTACGGTAGAAAAGATGGAAAAAATTGGACAGGTGTCAATTAAACATGGATTTAGACCCCTGCTGAGCTTTTAAGGGATAAGGATACAACGACTGACCCATGGCAACTGAAAACCGGATTTTTCTGCTGGACTTTGAAAAGCCCCTCTATGAATTAGAGACCCGAATTAACCAAATTCGTGAACTCGCACAAGAAAACAATGTCGATGTCTCTGACCAAATTCGTCAGTTAGAAGCACGGGCGGCACAACTGCGTCAAGAAATTTTTAGTAGTTTATCTCCAGCCCAACGGCTTCAGTTAGCCCGTCACCCCCGGCGTCCGAGTACTCTGGATTATATTCAGGCGATTAGTGATGAATGGATGGAATTACATGGCGATCGCGGCGGCTATGATGATCCAGCCCTAGTCGGTGGGATTGGGCGTTTAGGGGGACGTCCGGTGGTAATGTTAGGGCATCAAAAGGGGCGGGATACCAAAGACAATGTGGTGCGGAACTTTGGCATGGCGTCGCCCGGTGGATACCGTAAGGCGATGCGGCTGATGGAACATGCCAATCGCTTTGGTATGCCGATTTTAACGTTTATTGATACGCCAGGGGCTTGGGCAGGTATTGATGCGGAAAAATTAGGTCAGGGGGAAGCGATCGCGTATAATCTTCGGGAAATGTTCCGTCTGGATGTGCCGATTGTCTGTACGGTGATTGGCGAAGGCGGATCGGGTGGTGCTTTGGGTATTGGGGTGGGCGATCGTATCTTAATGCTAGAACAAGCCGTTTATACCGTTGCGACTCCAGAAGCCTGTGCCGCCATTCTCTGGAAAGATGCGGCAAAAGCTCCCCAAGCCGCTGCTGCGCTGCGGATAACGGCTTGGGATCTCAAGGATTTAGGTATCTTAGATCAATTAGTTCCTGAACCCCTAGGCGGCGCTCATTGTGACCCCTTAACAGCCGCAGCAACGCTCAAAGCCGCCCTATTACAGAACTTGCAAGACTTATCTCGGCTTAGCCCTAAGGAACGTCAGGAGTTACGCTATCAGAAGTTTCGGCATATTGGTGTTTTTACCGAGCTACATGCCTGAAAACGGTTTGAGCGTTAAAATAATTAAGGGAAATTTGGCATCCAACTTAAGGAATAAGGACTGGATTGCCTTCCTTATTTCTACCCTTTTGTCAATCAAACCCAGATAGTCGTATAATCAAATAGTCAGCTCTGTAACAATTATTCACAACTTAACGTCAGGACGTTAATCCATCGGCAAATCAACCCTAGCTTGATCTAAGTTTCACATTAGCCATTCGGGATTAACTGTCCTCCGTCGTCTCCTTGTCCCAATGGGGGATAAATGAATGTAGATCAAAAAGAGGAAAACTGGTGTATCCAGGGCTTTTTAGTGAGAATGTAGCCGCAAGAAGTCAGGAACCCCATAGAAGACAGCTAGGGGAAGGAAGTCCTGTCAGACTGCTGTTTATGTAAGGGGGCGAATTCCTCCCCATACATAAATGACAGGGGTTTCCATTCGCCCCCTTACCAACCCCATTGTCGATGATTCGCTGTTGCTTAATTTGAATGTTGGCGGACTCTTTCCTCCCCTTATACCCTTATGAGTTAACCAGGGAACCTTTACCGCATCTGAGTTGGAAAATTTTATGACTTCTTCCGTTAAAAAACTTGCCTTGATTACAGGGGCGAGTAGTGGTATTGGCAAAGCTACAGCTTTAGCCTTTGCCCAAGCTGGAATTGATCTGGCATTAGTCAGTCGTTCCCAAGACAAATTAGAGGCAGTAGCAACGGCTGTCCGAGAAGCTGGGGTCAAGGCTCAACCCTATCTCCTTGATCTAAATCAACTCGATCAGGTCAAGACCAAGATCGAAGCGATCGCGGCGGAATTTGCCTCCCTGGATATTTTGGTCAACAATGCGGGTATGGGCTATACCGGTACGCTGATGGAAACCCCCTTAGCGGACTGGCAGCACGTACTGGATCTCAATCTTACCAGCGTATGGCAATGCATTCTTGGTGTTTTACCCACCATGCGCCAGCAGCAACACGGCACAATTATTAACGTGGCATCCATTGCGGGTCTGCAGCCATTTCCGGGTTGGGGAGCCTACAACGTCAGTAAAGCCGGGTTGATTGCCCTAGGAAAAACCCTAGCGGCTGAAGAACGTGCCCATGGTATCCGGGTTGTGACCTTATCTCTAGGGGCAGTGAATACGCCAATCTGGGATACAGACACCGTAAAAGCCGACTTGAATCGGTCAGCCATGTTGACCCCCGAAATCGTTGCCCAATCTATTTTACACGCCGCCTTAATGCCCCAAACGGCTGTTATCGATTCGATGACCCTGATGCCCAGTGCCGGAACTCTCTAGAACGACACGATCTGACCCTCCCATCCATCCTTGTCAAAATTATCAATACTACCCAATTATGACTATTGCTTCATCCAATGGTGTGAATCGCTCTGAGTCTATGACACCCGTGACTCTTAACACGTCCATCCCTCAAGTTGAACCCCGACCCGATCGCAATACCCATAACGGTCAGCAACCTAAGCTGGGGCTTTCTGGGGAAACCTCAACCGAAGACATGATGGACGCAGTGCGGACGTTACTTTTAGGCGTTGGCGAAGATCCTGAACGCGAGGGGTTACTCAAAACGCCAAAACGAGTCGCGGAAGCACTACAGTTTTTGACCGGTGGCTACAATCAGTCCCTCGAACAATTAGTGAATGGGGCGATTTTTGATGAAGGTCACAATGAAATGGTGTTAGTGCGGGATATTAACTTCTTTAGCCTGTGTGAACACCACATGCTGCCATTTATGGGACGGGCACACGTTGCTTATATTCCCAACCAGAAAGTCGTGGGACTCAGTAAATTGGCGCGTGTCGTGGAAATGTATGCGCGGCGGCTACAAGTTCAGGAACGCCTAACCCGCCAGATCGCCGAAGCTATTCAAACCATTTTAGAACCCCAGGGAGTGGCTATAGTCATGGAAGCGACTCACATGTGTATGGTTATGCGGGGGGTACAGAAACCCGGTTCCTGGACAGTAACCAGCGCTATGGTGGGTGTGTTCCAAGATGACCATAAAACTCGTGAAGAGTTTCTCAATTTAATTCGCCATCAACCGAATTTTATGTAGTTAAGGGTGAATGGTTTAAAGTCCCCCTTTTTAAGGGGGATGCGAGGGGGATCTAAACGTTGAACCCTAGTCAGGTGAAGTTTTGAGATTAAGCACTAATAACCAACGACGTGCGCCCTTAATTGATCTGATTATCAGTCGCCGATGTCCACCTTAACCTCTCGCATGGAAGCGGTACAGTCACCCGTGATTCCCATCGTTGGGGAACTGATTCGCCGTCATCCCGGTACAATTTCCTTGGGACAGGGTGTCGTGTATTACCCTCCCCCACCAGAGGCGATCGCACGTTTGCCGGAATTTCTGGCTGATCCAGATAACCACAAGTACAAAGCGGTTCAGGGAATTGCACCATTGCTGTCTGTGATTGCAGCCAAACTGCACACTGATAACGGGATTACCCTCAACGAACACAACTGTATCGTTGTCACCGCCGGCTCAAACATGGCGTTTATGAATGCCATTCTCGCAATTACCACTCCGGGCGACGAAATTATTATTCAGACGCCTTACTATTTCAACCACGAAATGGCAATTACCATGGCGAGTTGTCATCCGGTACTTGTGGCAACTGACGAAAATTATCAACTGCGTCCCCACGCGATCGCGCAAGCCATAACCGGGAAAACCAAAGCCGTGGTTACGATTTCGCCGAACAATCCCACTGGGGCTGTTTACTCAAAAGAAGCGTTAGAGGCGGTAAATAAACTCTGTCAGGAACGGGGAATTTATCACATTAGCGATGAAGCCTACGAGTATTTTACCTATAACGGCGTAAAGCACGTTTCCCCGGCGGCTTTTCCCCAAAGTGACTCCCATACGATTTCCCTGTACTCCCTGTCTAAAACTTATGGGTTTGCCAGTTGGCGCATTGGCTATATGGTGATTCCCCAGCATCTGCTGGCGGCGGTGAAGAAAATTCAGGATACGATTCTCATCTGTCCACCCGTTGTCTCCCAGTATGTCGCCTTAGCCGCCTTACCGAAAAATTGGGTCTAAAGCCTCGTCCTTAAAGGACGACTTTGTGTTAAAATTCACTTGGAGGAAAGGGTATTAAACCTCTATAAAAACCCAGAGCCGAGAGGCATCGCACCTTGAAAACT
Source organism: Coleofasciculus sp. G1-WW12-02 (assembly GCF_040219735.1). NCBI lineage: Bacteria > Bacillati > Cyanobacteriota > Cyanophyceae > Coleofasciculales > Coleofasciculaceae > Coleofasciculus > Coleofasciculus sp. G1-WW12-02. Next base: position 21,727 of record NZ_JAVJRX010000045.1, read on the forward strand.
AGGCTTAGAGGGTTTTGTACAGAAAGGCTTGTACAGGTAAAAAGTCTAAGCAACAAGCACGCCCAAAACACATTCTTTCTTGTTTTCAATAGTACGATAGGGCATATCGAAACTAGCTTCTGTAATGGAGCAAAACGCTTCTTCCAGAGATGCTCCTCTGGTATGAAATAGGCGACTATTTCATAGTAAGAGTGTTCGATGAAAGAAGAATCCTCACGCCTTTAGGCTGAGGAGTGTCAAACCTAGATTATTTACACCTAGAGAGCAGTCACGCTGTTGTGCCACAGGGAGGGACAACAGTAATTTTCAAACTTTTAAGATGATAGGCAGTAGTAGAAGGAGATTTTCGATGAGCAACAAAACCAAAATCGTCAAAGAAACCTTTGGAAGTCCTAACCAAGAGGGCTACTATAGTGGGGCTTATATCTTCAGTGACGGCACAGCCGAGTTTGTCTGTGGATATCAAGCTCCTACTGGCAAGAGCAACGGTAGCGAAGAATACTATAACGTAATGCCAGCCACCCCTCAACAGGTCTACGCAAAATATGGAAAATCTGAAGAAAGTGCTTGATTAGCCATCGATACTTCAAGACGCGACTATTTGTCCTGAATAGCCCAAAAATCTAACCCAAAATGAGCAACCCAGCATAGACAATTGCCCCCAAAGCAAATGCCCAAAAGCGACTTTGCCGTTCTTCTGGTAGTTCTTCTTTAATCACATTCAGAATAATTCCCCCACCTAGAAAGGCAAACAGTACGGCTAGGGCGGCTTGAGATATTTCCGTGGCTTGTCCAATCGTCCAACCGCACAAAATCGCACCAGCTAAAACCCAGCGCCCGATGCGGTGATAAGCGTCTTGGTGATGCTCCCGTAATCCGTAGTCATTAACAAAAAAGTGCAATGCCATGGCGATAAAAAAGAATAAGAGACTCTCTAATCCCGGTTCCTCGCGATGAATGAGTAGGTAACCAATTAAAAGATTATAAAGGGAAAACGAACCAATGTGTAACCAAAAGATCCCTTGAGAGAGTAGACTTCCAAGCTTGTGCTGATTTTGCCGATACAGTTTAACCAGATGTTCTAAGCCATAGAATACTGTTAATCCCAAAAGCGCAACTAAATAAACATGGTTTTCCAAAAATGCGAGAGCAAATCCTTCTGTCTGCTCAATGGTTCGTTGTCCCTGATTAAGTTCTGGCAACAAATGCACAAAAACATACGCCACCGATGCTCCCCCGGCAAATGATAACCACTGACTGCGAGGAATCGCATCAAGAAAGCGCATTTTTTCACCCAATATATGAACAAGCGCTAGGAGTATGGCGAAGATTAACGAAAGCAGCGTGGTTATTGATGAGTTTAACACCGAAGATTGTGCGATCGCGAATAATAGTTGTACATCCATTCCCCTATTGTCCTGGAACCTCTGGCAATTCCAACACATTCACCTGCACTAAGGGTGTGGCATTAAACTCCTGTTGTAGTAAATGAGTTTGAATCGCTTGGGTTAACTGCATCTGAATCGCTTCCGTAGAGGCAGTTACCTCCGGGTTACGCTGGACATAAACGACTGTCAGTAGCGTATTTTTATCCTGGAGTTTAGTCGGAGTAAACTGCACATTCGACTGCACCAGTTGTGCCAAATCACTCTCCTGTACCACCTGCTGAATCTCAGTTGCAGTACGCTGTTCTAGCGTCGTTCGCTGTAAATAGGGTTCCTGCCAAAGTTGCCCGGTTAACAAAAGAGCCAGTATAATCGCCACAATCCCCAACACCACTGGAAACAGCCACCGCTTTCCCCGGTTATACCGAGCGCCCTTCGCGGAAAGCCCAACCAGACGGAAGACGATGGCGCCAGAAAGATTAATCCCGCCCAACTGAAGTACAAGTAGGAACAGACTATTAACCACCATATCCCACCGTGCGATCGCGGCTGCCATTCCCACTAATCCGGCGGCTGGGGCTAAGGATGCGGCGACTAACACACCAATGGCGGCTCCGGAAACCAGACTACTGCGTTCAGATTGCACCAGATTCAATGCACCCGCTGTTCCGGCAATTAAGGGTAGGAGGATGGTAACCGAAGATACTTTAAAACTCGCCATCATCAGCGTGGTTGGTGCTTCCTGTTGCATAATTAAACTCAAAACCCCTGCCACAACTACAGTCACGCTAATCCCTGCACCATAGCGAATGATACTGCGCTTAAGTAAGTATAAATCTCCTCGTGCCGTTGCGATCGCGGTATTCATTGCAGGTCCGGCAAAGGGTGCAATCAGCATCGCGGCTGTGAGTAGATAAATGGTATTGGTAAATAAACCAATCCAAACCACCACACCTGCACAAGCTGCATACCCCAGAAATCCCCTCCAAGAGCCAATACTCTGCAACCCGGCTAAAAATATCTCTAGGGGGCTGCGTAACTGCACCTCCTTCACTTGTTCAGGGGCTTCTGACGAAGGAGGTTGTAGGGGCATCATCCCCCGAGGCACTAACGTAACATGTAAGTCAGGGAGCGTATCTAAGGCTTCCAGAAAGCCCTCTACCTGACGATTAGGAACATAGGCGATTACAAAATCTAGCTGTCCCTCAGTATCAGACGCTTCAAACCGAGCCAGATTCATCCCCTGATGAGCTTTAGCCATATCGAGAACCTTATCTCCTTGTCCTCGTGGCACTTGAATTAACAGTTGGCGCACCTCACCCTCCCAGTTATACCTGTCATTAAGCCTGATACGCCGGATGCATTTTGACTTCCCTCATCGGAAAGATTTTATTGCAGAAGGCTCCAGGGAACAAAAGGGTCAACCCCTCTCAAAGCCTTACCAATGACAAAGGACAAATGACAAATGACAAATTTTATGTGACTCGATGTTACTCCCAGGCGTCGAGGTCTATGGCTTTTGAGCCGCCTCGGTCTAGCTGTGCTAAAAGTTTACCCAACTGATACCACACTAACCAACCAATGAATAGAGTTAGGGGTAGGGAGATGGTGTAAGCCAAGAATGTGGGAAAGCTAAAAATTTCGAGTCCAGCCGCCAGAAATACGCAAATTCCGGCGGAAATTCCCAGGAATGGGATGAGTAAGGGGAATCCTTGCATTTGAGCGAGACTGCGTGAGGAACGGTTCTTTGCCCATTCCTGCACCTTTTGTTTCAGCGTGGCTTCAAAGGCTGCACCACAGGTAATCCCAGTCAGTAAACCCATCACTAACAATAAATAAGGCGGTTCCTGAAAATAATACACAAGGCACTCCCAGCTTATAAGTCCAATATAGCGAGATTGTACACTGCTCAAGGGGTGACAATAAAGCTAAAAAAGAGACGGGGTGTCGGCTTTGAGGTGTGGGCTGTGGGGTTTGTTACCTTAATGGTACCTTAATTCGGCGCAATTCATTCACGATTTTTTCACCTTTTAAGGTTAAAATAAATAACTTTTTTGATTTTATAATCTTTGATTATCAAGCAAATTAATATTTATTAATTTTCCCCAGATCTGATTAAGAAATTTGCTAAATTAAATTAATAAATTCATGATTATGATCAAATAGCTTGTTCTTTTATCTTAACGATTAAAACTCAAACTTGAAGGGTCAAAGTCTCAATTAGTTTGGGAGGAATATGAACCAGCGAGTCAAAGCAAAACTCCAACAAGAAATACGGGATCTGCGCGATCGCTTACAGCAGGCTGAGGCGAAGTTGCAGGCGCTCAGCCCAGACACCGTAAAGGGTGTGGGGTTTGAGGCTCAGGAAACAGGGGGTATGCCGTTCCTGGTTCAGGCGATTCTGGAGAACACCACAGAGCTGATAGCGGCGCTGGATTTGAACGGGCGGTATATTGCGTTTAACCGGGCTTATCAAGGGGAATTTTTCAATATTTTTGGTCGAAAGATTGAGATGGGTACGAGCTTGATTGAAGCCCTTGCCCATTTGCCCCAAGAACAGGCAAAGGCGCGAGAGCTTTGGGGGCGGGCGCTTAGGGGTGAAGAATTTACAGTGATTCAGGAATTTGGTGATAGTACAGGCGATCGCCATGATTACCAAATTACCTTTCGCCCCATCCAGGATGACACTGAACCGATCCGGGGCGCAATACAAACTGTTAAAAATCTTAGCCATATTGATCACCAAACTCGGCAACGTATCGAGGCGCAAGCCGCCCTGCAAGAAAGCGAAGCCCGGTTCCGCAATGCCTTTGACTACGCGGGGATTGGTATGGCACTAGTTGATCTCAACGGACGCTTCATCAAAGTTAATCAAACGTTATGTGAGATGACGGGCTACTCCGAGCCAGAATTACTCACCAAAACCTTTCACACGATTACCCATCCCGACGATTTAGCCACCGATGTCGCCTGGGCAAATCAACTGCTAACGGGTGAAATTCGCTGCTATCAACTAGAAAAACGCTATATCCACAAACAGGGGCAGATTATCTGGATTCTGTTAACAGGTTCTCTGGTTCGAGATTATCACGAACAACCCCTCTACTTTATCGCTCAGATGCAAAACATTAGCGATCGCAAATCCACCGAAGACAGATTACGTCAACATCAGCAACACCTGCAATATCTCCTCACCTCCAGCCCTGCGGTGATTTTTAGCACCCAGCCTCATCCGAATTACAAGCTGACATACATTAGTGAAAATGTCGCCAATGTTTTGGGTTACACTGCACAGGAATTTTTGAATGGGTCTCATTTATGGTTAAATCATATTCATCCTGAGGATCTTAACGGGATTCTCCAGACATTACCCCAAAAATTAGCACAGGGAAATTACTCCTTTGAATACCGTTTCCTCCATGGTGATGGCACGTATCATTGGCTATGCGATGAAGGGAAACTGATTCAGGATGAATTGGGCAACCCAATTGAAGTTGTGGGTTATTGCGTGGATATCAGCGATCGCAAACAAACAGAGTTAGCTTTGAGTCGCAGCCGAGAATTGAAAGAAGCGATTTTTAATGAATCAACCGATGCTCTATTTTTAGTAAATCCAGAAACCGGATTAACCATCGACTGTAATCAACCTGCCGTTAATTTATTTGAAGCCGCGAACGAAGCTGAACTGATTAATATTGAAGGGCATACTCTCCAAAAATACCGATTCACTCTAGAAGAGTTAAACAGCATCAATCAAGCCATTAATCAGTACGGAGTTTGGAGTAAAGAAGTTGAATATATCACCAAAAAAGGCAGATGCTTCTGGGGAAACTTAGCGGTGAAGCGAATCCAGGTAACTGATAGTACCTTAAATTTAGTCCGGGTTACTGATATCACCAACCGCAAGGAAGCGGAAAAAGAGCTAAATCTCCAGGCTGTGATTACTAAAAATATGGCAGAAGGCATTTGTTTGGTTAGTGTGACTGAGGGGCAGATTGTTTATGCGAATCCCAAGTTTGAGCAGATGTTTGGGTATGACAAAGGTGAACTCATAGGAAAATCGGTATCTATTCTCAATTACGACGATGATGAAATCAGTGCGGAAGAGGTGAAAAAGATTATTAGCCATAACGTGATGCAAAAGGGTGAATATACCTACCAAATCCAGAATGTTAAGAAAGATGGCACACCTTTCTGGTGTCAAGCCACAACATCACGATTTGATCATCCTGATTATGGCACCGTACTTGTCGCCGTTCAACAAGATATCACCGTGCAAAAACAAGCTAAAGAACAACTAAAAGCCTCCCTGAAAGAAAAAGAAGTCTTGCTCAAGGAAATTCATCACCGGGTTAAGAATAATTTGCAAATTGTCAGTAGTTTGCTACAAATGCAGTCGCGGCGAACTCAGGATCAAGAGGTGGCGTTGGTGTTGCAGGATAGTCAAAATCGCATTGCTTCTATTGCCTTGGTTCATGAAAAATTATATCGATCAGAGAATTTAGCCCAGATTGATTTTGCCCAATATGTTCCCGATTTAATTACCCATCTGTTTGATTCTTATAACATCAGTTCCAGTCAAGTTCGTATTGCCTATCAGGTTGAGGATATTGCGTTGGCTATTGATACGGCGATTCCCTGTGGTTTAATTTTGAATGAATTGGTTTCTAATTCCCTCAAATATGCATTTCCAGAGAATCGTCAAGGAGAAATTAATATTGCATTTCAGCGCAATTGTGATCACCGGATCACTCTGATTGTGCGTGATAATGGTGTGGGGATACCTAAATCCTTTGATATTGAAACAACAACCTCCTTAGGATTGACACTGGTTTGGGGATTAGTTGAGCAGCTCGATGGAACCTTGGAACTCAACTGTGATTCGGGGACTGAATTTAAAATCATTTTTGCGAGTCAAGTTAAAACTAGAAAATAAATCAGATAAAACTAGAAAAAAAGGAGAACTCAATCATGTTTAGTAGACACCCCCCCACCCCTAGATTAAAGGAAGCGATGAAAATTCTCGTGGTTGAAGATGAGAGAATTATCGCGATTAATCTCAAAGAAAGTTTAGAATCTCTGGGATATAAAGTCCCCGCGATCGCGGCGTCGGGAGAAAAGGCGATTGACAAAGCCACAGAGTTCCATCCCGATTTAGTTTTGATGGATATTTGGCTTAAAGGTAATATCGATGGAATTGAAGCGGCGCAGCAAATTTGGGAACGCCTGAAAATTCCCACGATTTATGTTACCGGACATTCAGATCAGAGTACTGTAGAACGGGCAAAAATAACCGCTCCCTTTGGTTATATCCTCAAACCCGTCAAAGAACAAGCCCTTTACGTAGCCATTGAAACCGCATTACAGCGATATGAACGAGAGCAATTACTCAGCGCCATCCTCAAGGGGATTGGAGATGGGGTGATTGTTACGGATAAAGACTGTCGAGTTCAGTTTCTCAATCATCAGGCGGAATCGTTAACCGGTTGGCAATTAGCTGACGCCAGGGATCGGGAATTAACTGAAGTATTTAATATTATCGATGAACAAACCCAGCAGCCTGTTGGTGATTTGATTAAAGGGGTACTGGAAAAAGACACCATCATTTATCTGGAAGAGCGGATTTTGTTGATCCCAAAGCAGGGAAAGGCGATCCCAATTGCGGATAGCATTGCTCCGATTAAAAATAACGACGGTGCGATCGCGGGTGCGGTTTTGGTGTTTCGAGATGCGACGCAACAGCGCTTAGCCCAGGAACAGAATCAAGCCATGGAACGCGCCCGACAATTAGAGTATGACCTGGTGGAACTGCAATGTCTAGATCAGTTCCAAAAGGACGGTTTAGGTACTATATCTGAAGAATTGTCAACGCCTTTATCCACGATTAAGTTGGCGGTTCGGATGCTGGAAACCATTTTGGATCAACAGAGTTTATTAAGTTCACAAATCCGTGCTGATTCGACAACAATGGCTCGTTACTGGGCGATTTTGCAACAGCAGTGTAACCCGAGACTCAAGCTAGTTAATGATTTGCTGGATATGCAAAGGATTGACGCTCAGGCTTATCCTCTAGAGCTAACCTCAATTCGATTCCCAGACTGGATTTATGAGCATGTTGCGCCGTTTCAAGCCTGGGCGACGTTTCAGCAGCAACGTTTTTCTGTTGATATTGCTCCAGATTTGCCACCCCTGGTTTCAGAGTTGTCGAGCCTGACCCGGATCTTGACAGAATTGCTAAATAATGCATTCAGAGATACGCCAGCCGGGGAGGAAATTGCGGTAACGGTGCGAGGGGAATGTAGAGACGCGCCATGGCGCGTCTGGGGAGCAGGGGATGTAGGGGCGGGTTTTACAGATAACCTATGGCGACAAACTGATAACTTAACTAAACCCGCCCTTCTAGAGTCAGATAGGGAAAATACCTCAACACTCAACTCTCACCATTTTACCTTTGCCATTCAGGTGAGTAATTCTGGCGTGGAAATTCCCCCAGAGGAACGGGCGAAAATCTTTGACCCATTCTATCGCATTCCCAGTCCCTATCCCTGGAAACCGGGGGGAACGGGTTTGGGGCTAACTGTGGTGAAAAAGCTGGTACATCGACTCCAGGGCGAGATTGAGGTTACCAGCGATCGCGACGGAACAAGGTTCACAATTTTTGTACCAACTTTACAATCTCAGGGGATGGAGGTAGATCATGATCATGATCAGTGAAGAATGTTTATCTGAAACTGACACAGCAACGATGACTCAAATTTTGGTTGTGGAAGATGAGAGAATTATTGCTCTCAACCTGAAGGAAAATTTAGAATCTTTAGGTTACATAGTAGTGGGAATCGCCGCCTCTGGGGAAAAAGCCGTGACTAAAGCCAGGGAACTGTATCCCGATTTAGTATTAATGGATATCTGGTTACAGGGGGACATGGATGGAATTTATGCGGCGCAACAAATTTGGGATGAGTTGCAAATTCCGGTGATTTATTTAACTGGACATTCAGATAAAATTACCTTAGAACGGGCAAAGGTAACCGCGCCCTTTGGTTATATTCTAAAACCCGTGAATGAACGGCAATTATCGGTTGCGATTGAAATTGCCTTACAGCGCTATGAACGCGAGCAATTTTTGAGTGCGGTGTTGCGGGGAATTGGGGATGGGGTAATTTTGGTGGATCAAGATTGTCGGATTCAGTTTCTAAATCGGGTGGCGGAATCCCTAACCGGATGGGAATTTGCTGATGCCAAAAATCGGGATTTGACAGAGGTGTTTAACCTTATTGATACACAAACCCAGCACCCTGTCAATAACCCCGTTACTCTGGCGTTAGAACAGGATAGAATCGTTTATCTCACCGATGATATTCTCCTGATTACCAAAAATGGTACACCCCTACCCATCGCAGACAGCGCTGCGCCCATTCGGGATAACCAGGGGAACCTAGCGGGGGCGGTATTGGTGTTCCAAGATATTAGCGATCGCAAGCAAGCCGAAGCCGCACTGCGCCAACAGTTAGCCAGGGAACAACAACTCAACCAGTTCCAACGGCAATTTATTCACACCGTTTCCCATGAATATCGCACACCCCTCTCAATTATTCAAGCGTCAACCTTCCTGATTGAAGCCAATGATTCATCGGGGCAATTTGAGAAAAATCGGCTGAATTGCCAGCGAATTAAACAGGCGGTTAAATATATGGTGGGATTGCTGGAAGATGTGTTAACCTTTGGGCAAGCTGAGGCGGGTCAACTTATCCTTGATCCAGCGCCTTTGGATTTAAAACTCTTCTGTCAACAGATTATTGAAGAATACAGCCTGATTGCGAGTAATCGGTCAGAAATTAAATGGCTCAGTTGCGGTAAAGGTCAAACCGCTTATCTGGACAAAAAAATTCTGCAACTGATTGTGAGAAATTTACTCACAAACGCCCTGAAATATTCTCCCGAACAGAGTCCTGTTTATCTAACTCTCACCTGTGAAGATGACCGACTGATTGTTGAGGTAAAAGATACAGGAATTGGCATTCCTTTAGCCGATCAACCCCATATCTTTAATGCATTCCGGCGAGCCAGCAATGCTGGGACTGTCCGAGGTTCGGGTATGGGATTAGCGATTGTGAAGAAGGCAGTTGATTTACATGGGGGAACTATATCGGTTGAGAGTTCTTTGGGTGTTGGTACTACATTTACGGTTACGTTACCGTTTCCCAGACTATCGATTTAGTCATCCAATGCTTTAAGTTTGTTCTTTTTTACCGCAAACTGTAAGGATATACTTGTGCTGTTCCCTGTCCCCCTTGTCAGTTATTTATCATGAAAAAAATATCCAGAACAATTTCTCAAAGACTAACTAAAATACTCGTGGTTGAAGATGAGATAATTATTGCGACAAACCTGAAAGAACAGTTAGAAACCTTTGGGTATTGTGTTGGCGCGATCGCGACATCGGGAGAGAAGGCGGTGGACATGGCGACAGCACTGTGTCCTGATTTGGTGTTGATGGATATTCACCTCCAGGGAGAGATGGATGGAATTGAAGCGGCACAGCTTATTTGGGAGCGTTTGTCCATTCCAATTATTTATGTTACCGGACATTCTGATCCGAGTACATTGGAACGAGTCAAAGTATCTTGTCCCTTTGGTTATATTTTAAAGCCAATTAAAGAACGGGAATTATTTATTGCCATTGATATTGCCTTACATCGCTATGCTAGAGAGCAACTCCTCACCGCCATTTTGCGAGAAATGGGGGATGGGGTAATTTTTATTGATGATCAATGTCGCATCCGTTTTCTCAACGGAGTGGCGCAGATGTTGACAGGGTGGCAGTTTTCTGAGGCAATAGAACGGGAATTAACGGAGGTTTTTCAAGTCGTTGATGCACAGGAAAGACAATCGGTTAACCTACCGCTCAACTTAGCGATACAAAACAAGTTTACTGCGGCTATCCCCAGTCATAGTGTATTGATTTCTCGGCAAAATATAAGGATTCCCATTGGCGGGAGTGTAACGCCAATTCGCGATAAAACCGATAATCTGATTGGGACAGTATTGGTTTTTCAAGACATCAGCAGCTCGACGCAATTAGAGAAAGCAAAATGCGACCTAGAACAGACGTTAACGGCGTTAAAAACGACCCAATTTCAACTCATTCAATCCGAAAAATTATCCAGCGTAGGGCGCATGGCAACGGCATTAATCCAGGAATTCAATAATCCGATTACCTGGATTTGTGGGAATATTGTCCTCGGTCGGTCTTATTTCCGCGATATGTTAAACCTGCTGCAACTTTATCAGCAAGCTTATCCTGAGCCGACGCTAGACATTCAGCAGTTACGGGAGCAGATTGATTTAGAGTTTATTGCCCAAGATTGGCAAAAAATGTTTAATTCCATTCAGATGGGCGCCGAACGTCTGATGGATGTGACGCTATCTCTGCAAGCGCTGCGGAATTTTTCGACATTGGATGAACTGGATCAAAAGACTGTTGATATTAATGAAACAATTGATTCGACATTATTTTTGATCCAGCATCGGCTTAAGTCCCAAGGAAAAAAGGCAGAGATTCAGGTGATCAAAAACTATAGTCAATTGCCATTTTTGAGGGGTTATGCCAGTCAGTTGCATCAGGTGTTTATCCATCTGTTGAATAATGCCATTGATGCGATAGAATTGAAGGATTTACCAGGTTTGATTAGAATTGATACAAACGTTGTTCATCGTCAAGTTTCATTCCCATCCGTCGGGGAATTCGTAGGGGAATTCGTAGGGGAATTCGTAGGGGAATCCGTAGGGGCGAAGCATTCGCGCCCGGATGTATCGGAGTTTTACCCAAATCCCAACGCGAATGCTTCGCCCAACCCCACATCAAACGATGCAGATGGATCGAATTTCTATCCAAATCCCAACGCGAATGCTTCGCCCAACCCCACATCAAACGATGCAGATGGATCGAATTTCTATCCAAATCCCAACCCCACATCAAACATCAAAAATTCTTCAATCCCCAATCCCCCAACACAAGACGTTGTAATTATTCGCATTACCGATAACGGTTGTGGAATGAATGAAGAGACACAAACCCAACTCTTTGACCCATTTTTCACGACAAAACCTGTGGGGACAGCCGTAGGATTAGGATTATCGGTTAGCTATAAAATTGTGGTTGAGAAACATGGCGGGAAAATCCGGTGTCATTCAGTCGAGGGTGAGGGAACAACCTTTGAAATTGAGTTACCGATTATTAGTTATTAGTCATTCGTCATTGGTTATTTGTCATTTGTTTCATCTAAATTTTCTCCCCTATCTCCCCTATCTTCTTGATGGGGATTGGGCGAAGCATTCGCGTTGAGATGTGAATAGAAAACCGATAGATTTGGGCGCGAATGCGAGAGCCCCTACGAATACCCCATCTCCCCTATCTCCCCCAGTACCTCTGGAACCAATCCCCAAGAACGCCAGTCATCCCTTAATTGGGGAAATTTACCCCAAGGAAGACAGAATTCTATTGGTGTCAATGTATTTCTCTGGAAAGCTATCCTTAATTCTATTAACCCTAACCTTCTCTTTTATCCTACCCCCGACATCAAAATCCCTCTTCTGTCCCTTAGTGGCGTGGAGTAGTCATCCAGAACGGGAATTTGGAGATAATGGTCGAGATGGTACCGATGGACCTGTGGGGAGACGGGGACGAGATGGGGAAAATCGCACGATTTTTACTGATGGTTCTCCGATTAATCTGGATTTGTCGGGAGGAGATGGCGGGGATGGGGATGATGGGAAACGCGGTGAGGATGGAGATTGTTCTCGACAACCCCGAAACGTGGAGTATGACCTGCAAGCGGCGGATGGGGGCGATGGCGGAGATGGTGGGAATGGCGGAGATGGTGGGAATGGTGGGTCATTGACGGTTTATTATACAAATCGAGAGGATTTAAAACAAATCTATATCCGTTCCGTTGGCGGACGAGGTGGACGTTCTGGGCGCGGCGCTTATGGGGGAGATGGGTGTGAGTGTGATGATCAACGTTGGGAGGTGGAAACCTGTACCAAAAAATCAGACAATGGTGAAGTTGATTGTAAAACAGAGAGATTTGAGTGTGAAGACGGAGACGATGGTCGAGAGGGTCGAGAGGGTCAAGGGGGAAAAGAGGGAAGCCTGGGTACACTGACATTAATTAATCGTACTGAAGCGCTACCACAAGATAAACCCACCGTTACAGTTACTCTACCCCAACTGCAAAACGGCGCGATCGCACTCTCTGTGAATCAATGGCAAACTCGTAGTGGTGCAACCACTTTACTCGCACCCAATTCGATTATCGCCAACCAGTATCGGGAGTTTGTCGGACGTTTAGAAGGTTCCTTCGAGTTGGTTTGGAATGCACAACGGGCGATTACCGATTTCTATAATCAACCCCTATCCCTCAGTCTCAAATCCGATCAACGCATTGATGTATCCTTGCCCAAAGAGGTTTGGTTTGATGGCACAATGTCTCAACAGGGGGGTGTAACCCAGTTTGTCGTCACCAATGCGCTACTGGAAAAGGAAGCCACTCAACTGACGCGGGCAGATTTTGCCGGAAATCGTTCCGACTTAACCTTTAGTGTCGTGGATTTAGCTGGAAAGTCCGACTTGCTGGACACCCAATTCTCGTTAAAATATCGCACCGCCAATTCCGGCGATCGCTTCCGTCGATTCTATGATTATAGAACCCGGTATGACGGGATTATTCCGGCGGAACTCGTCACCCGCCATAACAACCGCTATACCCTAGAAATAGGCAAACTCCCGATAGAAGCTGAATACCTGCGTCCTGGAGTCGCGATTGAGATTGAATTAGTCGCCACTCGTTCCTTTGCGGGAAACTCAGCGCACCAGGAAATGAATTGGCGCGGAGAAATTCGATAAAATAAGGCAGTTTATAACGCCGAATTTCTAAACAGTTCCCCAGAGATAAACCCAAAAACAGCAAAGAAACACCTATGACCACCGCAGCACCTGCAAAAACCAAGTACGAAGCCATAATTGGTCTAGAAACCCATTGCCAACTCAACACCGCCACCAAAATATTCTCCTACTCCTCCACAGAATTTGGCAATCCCCCCAACACCAACATCGACCCGATATGCATGGGACTTCCTGGAGTGCTACCTGTCCTCAATAAAAAAGTCCTGGAATCCGCCGTCAAAGCCGGATTAGCCCTCAACTGCCAAATCGCCCCCTATAGTAAATTTGACCGCAAACAATACTTTTATCCCGACCTACCCAAAAACTATCAAATCTCTCAATATGACCTCCCCATCGCCGAACATGGTTGGTTAGAAATCGAACTCATCGATGACGACGGAAACCCCATTGACAAAAAAATCGGCATCACTCGCCTGCACATGGAAGAAGACGCGGGAAAACTCGTCCATGCGGGAAGTGACAGACTCTCCGGTTCCACCTACTCCCTCGTTGATTTCAACCGTGCGGGTATCCCCCTCCTGGAAATTGTCTCAGAACCCGACTTACGTTCTGGCAAAGAAGCCGCAGAATATGCCCAAGAATTGCGCCGGATTATGCGCTATCTGGGTATCAGCGATGGCAACATGCAGGAAGGTTCCCTGCGCTGTGACGTGAATATTTCCGTGCGCCCCGTCGGTCAAAAAGAATTTGGCGTGAAAGTCGAGATCAAAAATATGAACTCCTTTAACGCCATTCAAAAAGCCATTGACTACGAAATAGAACGGCAAATTGAGGCAATTGAAACCGGGGAACCCATTATCCAAGAAACCCGCCTCTGGGAAGAAGGAAGTCAACGCACAATTAGTATGCGAGTCAAAGAAGGCTCTAGCGATTACCGCTACTTCCCCGAACCCGACTTACCCCCAATTGAAGTCTCCAAAGAACAATTAGAACAATGGCGCAGTGAACTCCCCGAACTTCCCGCCCAGAAACGGCATCATTATGAAAGCGAATATGGGCTTTCGGCGTATGATGCTCGTGTATTAACCGAGGATAAACTGGTTGCCGAATATTTTGAAGCCGTTGTAACCGCAAATGCCAATCCCAAACAAACGGCAAACTGGGTAATGGGAGATATTGCGGCTTATCTGAATACCGAGAAACTAGCGATTACAGAAATTGCTCTCAAACCGTTAATTTTGGCAGAACTGATTCAGCTCATTGAAGATGATACAATCAGTGGTAAAATTGCCAAAGAACTTCTCCCGGAACTGCTGTCGAAAGGTGGTTCAGCCAAGGAAATAGCTGAAAGTCGGGGACTGATTCAAATCTCTGATGTCACCCAACTCGAAGCCATCATTGATGAAGTGATTGCCGCTAATCCCAAGGAATTGGAACAGTATCGGAATGGTAAAACCAAGCTGCAAGGTTTCTTTGTCGGACAGGTGATGAAGAATACCAGTGGACGGGCAAATCCTAAATTAACCAACCAACTTTTAGGGAAAAAATTGAAGGGATAAATTGTCGGGTGTATTAGAGAAGCGTAACCCACCATGGCTCAATCGCCAAGATGGTGCGATCGCGAATCAACCTTGAGGAAGTTCGCGATCGCGTGATTGATTTGTTCGCGATCGCCCTTGTCTCGTCCAAACGCCCCAGCATGACCGTAGACTGAGTTTAGCACCATAAGTTGGGCATGAGGAATGAGTGCGGCTTCTGCGGCGACATCGGTGACAGCAAAATAGGCGTCGGTGCGAATGGGTAGAAAGAGAACCTCTGCTTTTATACTCCTCAAAGCCTTTTCTAATGATCCATTCATACCAGGGGTAAAACTAACATCATGAGCCGCCCAAGTCTGAAAGTGACATAATAGATCATTCGCATCTTTTTCATAATAGCGGGTACGCCATTTAGCCAAAAATTCATCCAGAGAATTCGCCTGAGTATCAGGATACCTTTGATACATTTGTGATGAATAAAACTCTGGCGAAAAAGCCCAAGGCGCCCAAGCTTCAGACATACGCGAAAGTCCTAACAACGGAGGTTCTGAATAATTGCCCTCCTGGAACGCCGGATCAGAACGAATACAGGTTATTAAACTATTGAGAAATAAACGAACATGCCAGGTAGCCCGACAACTTCCGGCAATTATAACAGATTTTTGTACCATTTCTGGGTAACTCACCGCCCATTGAATTGCTTGTTGTCCCCCCATACTCGCACCAACAACAGCACGAATCCTTGGAACACCAAGATGCTTTAGAAATGCCAATTGTAAATTCACATTATCCCGAATCGTTACCGCCGGAAAATTAGCACCTTTAAACGGTGGCGGAGTATTACTCGGAGAACTACTGCGCCCATTCCCCAGCAACTCCGTATGAATAATCCAGTCTTTTTTTGGATCTAAAGCCAAATCAGGACCCCGCAGATAAGCAAGATCATAATAACTTTGAGCAAAAGCCGTACAGGTAACAATTGGTGGTTGTGATGACGGTGTACCACTAATTCGATAGGCTAAATTAACCTGAGGTAATACAACACCCGATTCCAGTTGAAAGCTCTCAATTGTAAACGTATTAAATTTAGGAGCTGGAAAAATACCCATTATTCGTCATTCGTCATTTGTTAGGAAACAGGAAATACGCAATTTAACTCTACATCAGCTTACTTTCATATATATTTTTTTACGATAAACTTTTCCATCAAATACACCCAATTCCTCTGCGTACCTCTGCGTTAACCTCTGCGTCCTCTGCGTTTAAAAAATAGGTATCAATCATACATTTGTAGGGGCGGGTTTTACGGTTATCTGTTGCGAGAGATAAAGATGTAAATAAACCCGCCCTACCCCAAGTTCACCCAATCTTATAACTTAAAGTAACCTGGGTATCCAAATAACCAATGACAAATTCATCTCCAAAATAGAGCCGAAAAAACACAAGCCATAATTAACCCCGTCGCATCTGCCAATAACGCTGCCACAAGTGCATAACGGATACGAGTAATGCCAACGGCGCCAAAATAAACAGCCAAAACATAAAACGTTGTTTCTGTACTACCCATCATTGTCGAAGCTAAAAACGCACTATAGGAATCCGGCGCTTGTTCCACTATATAACTCAAGATGCCCAATGCTCCGCCTCCAGAAAGGGGACGGATTAACGCCATCGGTAATACGTCAGCAGGCATACCAATTAAGTCGGTTATCGGTTCTAATTGAGTTGAGAGTGCTTCCATCGCCCCCGACGCCTGAAACATACCAATTGCCACTAAAATAGCGACTAAAAACGGGATAATCCGAATTGCAATCTCAAACCCTTGTATCGCTCCCTCTGTCACCGCTTCATAAACTTTCACCCCTCGTCCGACACCATAGGCGATAATCAATAAGATTAATGTGGGAATTAGCCAATAGGAAAGAAAATCTTGGTCGAAGAAACCACCTAAACTTTGGCTGGTAATCACCCCATAAACCATAGAAAAGAGAAATCCAGCCATAAAACCCCAAGCGATAATTTTAGAAACGAGACCGGCTGGATACAACAAATGGGAAAAATCAGGTTCTTCAACGGGCTTAACTTCATCCTCTATTTGCAATACCGTTTCTTGTCCTGACTCATCGGCTATACTCGGCTCAGATACTTGACTCCTTTTGCGTAAAAACAACGCCACTAAAACCCCGACAAGGGTAGAACAAGTCGTAGACAACAACGTAGGTAGCCAAATTGCGGCGGGATCACTACTATTGGCTGCGGCTCGTACACCAATTACACCCAAGGGAAATAGGGCAACACTTGATGTATTAATTGCCAGAAACAGACACATCGCATCAGTTGCCGTTCCTGGAAACGGATTCAATTTATTTAACTCCACCATTGCCTTGATGCCAAATGGAGTCGCCGCATTCCCCAAACCCAGCATATTGGCAGAAATATTCAGAATCATCGCCCCCATTGCTGGATGGGTGGGAGGTACATCGGGAAAAAGTCTCACCATCAAGGGTTTGAGCACAGTTGCCAGATTGTACATCAGTCCACCCGCTTCCAGAACCCGCACTAATCCTAACCAAAGTGCCATGATACCAATCAAGCCAATGGCTAACTCGACGGCGGTTTTGGCGGATTCAAAACTGGCGTCAGTAATGGCTTCCATCCTGTCGGTATACCCGGCAAATAGGATAGCGACAGCAATAAAGCCGACAAAGACAACGTTGATAGCGCTGGGTTTCCTCGATAGTTGGGAGGACATACTGAATAACTCTAAACAGACAGACTCTTAGGATAACGGGAAAGGACTGAAGGCAAAAGCCCTCAGTCCTATAATCGTTCTGTACACGAATAATCAGTTCTAGATGTCTTGGCTACCAACGATTGAGTCGAGCCGTAGGGATACGAAGCGTCTTCTAGGAAGGAGTCAGGTATCGCTGCATTACATTAAACCGATTTGTTGCAGAATGCCTTGCCCTGTGAGGTATTCGGTTGCGATACCGATGACGAAACCCAGCATCGCCAAGCGACCATTCCAGGTTTCAGCAAATGAGGTAAAGCCAAACTTTGTTTGTTGTTCTTGCATAACTATTCCCTCTAAATACCCTTTGGTGTACGTTTTCGCCTTGTCCAATTACCCGTCTTTTGCCATTACATTAAGCCGATTTGTTGCAGAATGCCTTGACCTGTGAGTAATTCGGTCGCGATACCGATGACGAAACCCAGCATCGCCAAGCGACCATTCCAGGTTTCAGCAATTGAGGTAAAGCCAAACTTCGTTTGTTGTTCTTGCATGAGTGGTGTCTCCTGTATCTGTCTCTGTAATAAAATTTAACGTACTTTTTCTAAAACCGCAACATTTCTTTAGATTCATTAGCCACACAATCTGATATGAGGATGATTGATTTTGCTTATGCAGAGACGTGCCATGGCACGTCTAGGATCAGGGGAAAACTCTCCTTTTCCCCTTAACCTGGAAATATCCCATAGCTACATGACGCGCGATCGCTCCCATGAAACCCTTTCCTAGGCGGCTACTCCTGCTGCTGGTTCCCCTATAGCAATGGACAAGAACAAGTCACCGGGACGGGTGAAAAAATTGCCGACCTCCCAGGCGGTGGTTAAAATCAATAAGACTCTAATGACTCAGCACTTAATCAGCCCTGAACTAAAGTACTCCGTCAGAAGCCGCTCCGCGTCTACGGGCGAAAAGCTCGCGTCCCCTTAAAACGGGTTCAAACAATGAGCCACGCACAAGTGATCATGAAAATCCCTCTGATTCCCCCTCTCACAACTGAAAACGTCGGTTGGGATGGGTTTAGTTACATCGGCGTCGGAAAAAACACGATAAGAGTTAAACCCGCCCCTACATGCTTGAAAACGCTTGTCTTGGGGATTTCCCTGGTCATCACTCAAGGGTTCACCAACACCACCCATGGGGCTAACCCCCAACACTTGGAACAGCTAAAGACAACCAATGCTTGTCCTCAGTGTGACTTAACCGATGCTGATTTAACCAATGCCAATCTTCAACAGGCAGATTTAAGCAGTGCTAATTTAAAGGGGGCAATTCTAGAGGGGGCTAACTTAAAGGAAGCCAATCTCCGCAATGCTGAATTGAATGGTGCTAAATTGGCTGGGGCAAATTTAGCGAGGACGAATTTGAGGGAGGCGAAACTGGCGTTAAGAGAACGGGATGCTAATAACCCCTTACCCTCTCAGGTCGAACCCGATAATCTCTACAATACTCTATCCTGGCTGGGCTATTTTCCGGCATTTATTGCCAATTGGTATGAAGCCGTGGTCACCGATTTGCGCGATGCTAACCTGCAGGGGGCTGACTTGTATCGGGCTAACCTGAATGGGGCGCTACTCACTCGTGTTAATCTCCAAGAAGCTCAACTCGACTACGCTAGCTTAGTCAGCACGCACTTACAGGAAGCTACACTCACCAACGCGAACTTAGTCAGTGCAGATCTACGCAATGCTAATTTAACCGACGCCCAACTAGAGGTAGCCGATATTCGCTCAGCGGATTTGAGGGGCGCTAACCTGAATCATGCCAATCTGGATACAGTGAATGGGGATAGCGCTAACTTAAGCGGTGCTAATTTAAGTCAAGCTTATATCAGTAACGCTGATTTTAATGGCGCGGTTTTAGTGAGGACAACACTGCAAGGAGCGGTTCTGAATGGGAGCAATTTTCAGAAGGCTGATTTGAGTCAGGCGAACTTGCAAGAGACGCTATTGAAAGGGACTGGACTCAATCGTGCTAATTTGACAGGGGTGAATCTGGAGGGGGCAGACTTGAGCAATGCTAAACTCGCGATCGCAAACCTAACTAATGCCCAACTGACGGGGGCGATTCTCCATTCAGCTTACCTACACAGTGCGACGCTGACAAATGCCAATTTAAGTGGTGTGGATTTGCAGCAGGCGCAACTGCGAGAGGCGAATTTAAGTAATGTTACATTGGTTGGCGCCACCTTAGAAGATGCCAGCCTGATTCGTTCCACGTTAACTGGGGCTAATTTAACCTATACAAATTTAACCCGATGTGATTTACGCGGGGCTAACTTAACTGGGGCAGATTTGAGTTATGCTAACCTGACGCAAGCCGATTTTGCCCAAGCCGCTTTGATGGGTGTAACCTTACAGGGAGCGAACCTCAGCGACGCCAACTTCAAAGGCGCGATCGGATTTAATCGCTATGCTGTACCTGAGCAATAATCAATCAGTATTCAGTATATATATAGCGGCGTGGCACACCTCATTTGATGAATTCATCCCACGCCCGGAAACAGTAGGGGAGCAAAGCTTTGCGCCCGATCCAATGGTAATATCTCATCATTTTAGCGATACCACGCCAGTAGTATTTAGGGCGTAAGTCCTACTTAGTTGACTTACTCTCTGAGAATATCAAGATACCGGATATGTTATTTTGTTAAGAAAGTATTTGCATCAGCTAGAGGGACTTTTAGAATATTAATGCGGATAGGAGTGGACTATATGCCAGCAATATACTTGCCCCATCCATAATAACTTTAAAAAAATGTTATGCTCCTGAGCCGCTCGCATTTACATCTGGTATACTCTTGCTCAAATCGTGTCTAGTGGGCTACCAAACTTATGCTATTTAATAGCTTTGCTTTCTTAGTCTTCTTTTTAATAACCTTCTCAGTCTACTACTTGCCCGCCTGCAAGACTATACAAATTCCTATCTTACTTGTAGCGAGTTTGATATTTTACAGTTGGGATAATCCAATGCTGGTTATCTTGCTAATTATATCAATGCTGCTGAATGGGTTCACCAGTTTCCGAGTTGCCCATGCGCCTGACAAACAAGGTGAATTCTTTTGGGCGTTTACAGGCGTTACGACTAACTTAGCGATATTGGGCTTGTTTAAGTATGGTTCTTTAGTAACGCATCTATTCGTTGATAACTTAACTACGGTTAATCCAGAAGAAGGGGTTGTTGCTTTACTGTTACATTTGCCGCTACCGATTGGGATTTCATTTTATACATTTCAAGGAATTAGTTTAGTTGTTGATGTTTTTCGCAATCGGGACAAAGACAACTCGTATGTAGGAGATAGTTTAGTTCGTCATCTTATCAATACTTCATTCTTTATTGCCTTATTTCCCCAAATTATTGCAGGTCCTATTGTCAAAGCAAATACCTTTTTTCCTCAGATAGAAACGAAGTATTTAAAATACATTAAGTGGGATATTGTTTTCCGTTCCTTGACCGTTGGTTATTTTCTGAAAATGGTCGTAGCGGATAACTTAAAAGATTATACGTATTGGATTGCTTGCCCATACTGCCAAGGACAAGCCACTTCGACTAATCTAGTTTTGCTCTTCGGCTACTCGATGCAAATATTTGCCGACTTTGCCGGATACTCTATCATTGCCATTGGTTTAGGAGCGGCGTTGGGATATCGTTTTCCAGAGAATTTTAACTTCCCTTATATTTCGCGATCGATTGCCGAATTTTGGCGACGTTGGCATATTTCCTTATCAAGTTGGTTACGAGATTATTTATATTTCCCGTTAGGCGGGAATCGCAAGGGTAACATTAGGACATATATTAACTTGATGATTGTTATGACTTTAGGAGGACTTTGGCATGGTGCGGCTTGGAGTTATGCGGTTTGGGGGATGTTTCATGGGTTCGGCTTAGCCCTAGAACGATTTTTGGGTGTAGCTAACAAGAAAGCAGAAGAACAAGTGAAGCAATTACCACTCTGGCAACAGTTTATCTTAGATTCCATTCGAGTGATAGCTGTATTTTGGTTTGTCTCTCTAGGCTGGCTTTTGTTTAAGCTACCTCAGTTTGGAGAAGCGCTACAATTTATGGGAGCGCTGATTAAAAATGTGGGTAAACCTCCCGATTTGAGGTTTGTGGCTCCTATTTTAATTTTTTCATTACCCGTTGTTATGTACCATTTCCCTCATTTTCCCACATTTGAACATCTAACCAACCGTTATCTTGATCCCTCAAAAAATAAAGTTGTAAAAGGGCTTCAAAACATAGCCCTAGCGACAATGTTATTTTTTATACTATTAAATAGTGGTAGCTCTAATGAATTCATCTACTTCCAATTCTAGTTGGCGCTTTATGGTGCGTCCGCTATTAATCTTGATTTTCTTACTGAGCTTATATCATACATTAACGGTTGGTAAAGTGTTACCTTCTAGTGAGGGTATCAGTATCGAGGAAACAAACTATGTCAAAGTTGAAAAATACGTCTATCACGATAGCAAAATTGATGTGTTATTAGTGGGAAGTTCGCGTACCGCTAAACTTGATCCTCAATATATTAGTGATGACGCGGCGAATCTAGGAATGCGGGGATTGTCTTCAGCAACGGGTTTAGAGTTAGTGAAAAAGACCAAATTAAAGCCATCCCGTGTTTTAGTAGAAATTAATGAGACAATTGGTCGGCAAGATGAAGACCTAATCAAGTCGTTATTTAGTCCCTTCAAGTACTATATTCGTCAGTATCTTCCTATGTTTAGGACTGAGTATAGACCTGTGAGTGTTTTTATCCAAGCTGTGCGAAATTTTTTGGAAGAGAAAGATATTATTAGTCTAGAGGAAATAGACCAACAGCGCATTAATCTAGAATTTAGAGAAACCATCGTCAAAGAAGCGATTCAGGACAATAATCGACCATTATCAGAAGAAGACAAAGCAACTCTAAGGCGAGATGCAGAGTCTATTAAATCTCAAATTGAAGCTATTGAAACAAGTGGTGTGCGGGTTGTTTTGTACAATGTACCTGGAGATCCACGGATTGATAAGACAATGAAGCAACGTCAAGAGCAAGAATTTCTACGAACCTTATTTCCGCCCAAGAAATTTGAGTGGTTACCTGAGCCACCCGCGAGAGAGTGGAACACTTCAGATGGTACTCATTTAATCAGTAATGATGCTAAGGTGTTTACTGAATTTATTAGAGATAAAATATAATTGTTAAAATTGACGGTATTGATTTTTCGTCTGTCCCAAAATTTGTGGGTGCGGTGTGCCTGTTTACTGGGTGCTTGTGTACTGTTGGTTATCGTTAGCATCATTGGCTTTAACCAACACTTTGACACAAAATACCTGTATGTGGCTGGGTTGTCTTGGTGGGAAGGGTCAAATGCTTATGATCCGAATGTAGCTAGCCGACTAGGGGCAAACCAGAGTTTAGGGAGTTTTTTCTATCCTCCCCAGATTGCGCCCCTGTGTCTTCTTCTCGGCGCATTTCCTTGGACACAGGCAAAAGTAGTAATGACCCTTGTCAATGGGATTAGCGCTGGGGTATTAGCTTATTTCTCTGTATTATTGGTTAAACAGCCTCAGGTAAAACAGCTAAGGGTTCCGGGTTCTGGTGCAGTGTGGTTTATTCCAGCCATTGTTCTGGCTAATCCCTTTACCCTAAATGTGATTGTTTTGGGACAAACAACCTTAATTGTTGCCGCAGCGCTGGTTGGGGGTTGGTATTATGCTTATCGCGATAAGTGGGTTTTAAGTGGTATTCTGATTGCCATTTCTACAATTAAACCGCAGTTAAGCCTCCTGGTTATCCTGTGGTTCCTTTTAGAACGGCGCTGGCGAATTTTGGCAGTAGCCGCTGTTACTACCTTGATTTTTTGCCTAGTTCCCATGGCGATTAGTGGTCCAATTGAGGTGTTTTTTGATTGGTTCGCTACTTTGGGTAAACATAAAACGATATTTGCCAATGTTTTAGGCACTGGGGGGGTTTTCAGTCTCCAAGATTTATTTTATGCGGCTGGGATTAAAGTGCCACCGTTATTGCCGTTGGGAATTGTCTTGACGGGTTTATTATGGTGGTATCGTTCTAGAGTGATTATCGATGATATGATTGGACTATTGATGGCAATTGCTTTACTGTTTGGTTTGGCACATCATTATGATTTAGTCGTATTAGCACCTATGGTGGCGGCATCCTGGCGCTATATGCATAATCGCCCAATAGCAACTTGGATTGCCCTAGGATTGCTATTCATTATGCTTTTTCCACGAAATCTGGTCATGAGTTTTATCCACAGCAATCTATTGTTGCAATATCGTATTGTTGTGGTACTAGGGAGTACAATCTGGTTTTTGGTGATGAGCTTGAAGCGTAAATCAGAAATTCAGAAAGTGCAACTATGAATTTCTGGAAATATTAGTAATTTCCAATTTACACTCTGAATTGCTCTACGTCAAAGTTGGTTAAATCATTTTGATGAACAAAACGAGACGAAATACCGGGTGCAGCAAAATATTTTCCCATAAGTTTTTCTGGCTCTTTTTTACCACCTCCCTCTGCCTCAATAAGTTGAGCAACGTAGCGACATAGATCGAGCCTAGCAGCGTTGACCTGCTTGAGTACCTGCTCGCGGATTTTATGCGGATCGGGTGGTGATTTTTGCCAACGTTGTACGGCTTGAGCAACAGCATCAGGTTCTGGTGGAACAATGATTGAATTCTTCTCATTGAAAAACTCATCACGTCCGCCTTTGTTTGGTGTACTGACGACGGGAATGCCACAAAGCAGATATTCCATAGAAGCTAACATCGCTCCTTCCTGCGCCGAAAGGCACAAACCCACATAAGCTTGATTCATTTTTTTAGCTAATTCTGGGCGGGGAATAAATTCCTTATTATACTCAGCATGGGCTAATTCTGGACAGAAGGTGGGCAAATCACCGCCGTAAGATACTACCATCAGGCGTTTTATATCTTTTGCCAGCCAATGCCGTTTGAAGGGGGCAAGCTGGGCGATGTAAATAGCATCATAATGTTTTGGTTCATCAAGTGGTTTATAGATATACTCGTTAACATAAAGATTATGATTAAAATGCGCTCCCTGCATCAACCAACGTTTCCGCCATAGATCTTCCTCTGGGGTATTGACGATAAAATGATGTTTCCTACCTTTTAGCGAATGCAGGATTTGATTGGTTTTGTGCTTGACCATCGGTTTCCATCGAGCCGCAAAGCCAGCACACCCTTGCAAAATATGTTTCGGTCTGAACCCTTCAGGTAAACTGGGAAAATGACCGATATATGACACGATTAAGGGTTCGGTGCTAAGGATGTAAAAGCCATTATGTAACACAATAACTATGGAGAATGACGACAGAAGTGGCTAATGCGTAAATCAATCGATCGATAATTCTCAAATTCTATCACTATCGGGTTGATAGTCTGTCTGGCACTAATATCGAACCGTCTGTCGGCGATAGGACGCTGTTTCCTCTGCTTTAACACCATTGGCAACAGTTCCTAAAACAGAAGCGCCAGCAATCTTTAACCCATCGAATGCCTTTGTGAGCAGAGAACGGTCTGTCTTCTCTATGGCTACAACCAGTAACGTCCCATCTGCCTGAGCTGCTAGCAGGTTACCATCTCCTAACCCAAGCAACGGTGGTGTATCATATATTACCAAGTCAAACTGGGTAGAAAATTGATCCATGAGAGACTGCATCTTATCAGACGAGAGCAGCTTGATTGGGTCAGCCAAGGTCTGACCAGCGGTTAAGACAAAGAGGTTGTCATCTAAGGGAGATTTCTGGATTGCCTGATTAATCGTTACGTTTGTGCTAATGATATCACTAAGCCCCTGGGTATTGGGCAAGTCCAACCGATTGTGAAGCTGCGGAACTCGTAAATCTGTGTCTATAAGTAAGACGCGCTGACCAATTGCCGCTGCAGTTTTGGCTAAGTAGACAGCAACCGTCGTTTTCCCGTCACCTGGTATGGCTGAACTAATCGCTAACGAGTGAATTGGCTTTTTCGCATTCAGCAAGCGGATATTCGTGTAGAGTGAACGAAACGCTTCCATGAAGGGAGAAGCGGTGTAGGGATTCCGTTGGCTGCGATGATTCCCCCCCAACAGAGGACGGTTTTTCCCATTTGCTCCATCAGCAAGTTGGGTTAACGCTGCGAGTTGATTCCGTTGCTGAGGCAGCTTCTTGAGTGTCTTGGCAATCGGAATCGCGCCTAATACAGGTAGTTTGGTTGCGCCTTTGATTTCATCAGGGGTGTGGAAAACCGTATGGAGAACTTCAACCAGAAAACCCACCCCAATTCCCAGCAGCGAACTTAAAATCATGGCAATCATCACCTGTCGCTTGGTTTGCTTGGCTTCAGCCGGAATGAGCATACCATTTTCATGACGCGGAATCTTGGGTTCCTCAATGAGCTGCCAAGGAACTTCCTGTTGGGCATTGTCTAATCTCAAGGCTTCGCGTTTTCTTAAGAATTCCTTGAGGTTATCGGTGGCAACCTCTAACTTCCGTTGTAAGTCATTGTATTGACGAGCTGCATTGGGCAAGGCTTGAATTTGCTGTTTAACTTGATTTTCGGCTTGAATAATCTGTTGATATTGTTCCTCTATTCCCTTTAGTTTCCCTTCCACATCTTGCAGAATGGCTTGGGCTTTTTCTCGGGATAAACGAGTCAATTGTTGCTCCTGTTCACGCAGGATTTCCATGGGTAGACTATCCTCCAGATAGAGGGAGGAATCTAATGCCATCTGGGTTTCTATATCTTGAAGCTGTCCAGTGATTGTATTGTAGGCTAATCCTTCACGCGCCAGCAGTGGCGTTCCATTGGTTTCTTGAAAGAGGTTTTGCAGGGTTTGATAGAGAGTCCGGGTTTCCGCTAATCTGGCTTCAGTGGCTAATCGGTCTTGTTTGATGGATAGAGCGTGCTGCGTCAGTAAGCCACTGGCTTCTTCTGGATCGATAACATTGTGTTGTTGCCGTAGGGTTTGGATTTTCGCTTGCAGCGTGTCAACTTGCTGGGATAGCTGAGGAAGCTGTTCTTCCAGAAATTGAATGCCTTGGCGTAAGCTGGTTTGACGTTCATCCAGACTATATTTCAGATAGGCTTGGGCAACCTTTTCCAGAACAAACTGAATTTCTTTGGGGTCAGTATCCCGATAGGTCACCTGTAAAATTTTCGTACCTTGTTCTTTGCCGTCTTTCTCATAACTCACGCGGTTAATGCCGAGTTTACCTAGGAGTTTGTTATAGTCAAGGTCAGGATATTGCTGTTGAATCTGTTCGGCAATGGGTTCAATCAGTTGAGTACTGCGTAAGACCCGAATTTGAGTTTCGTAGTCTAACGCTGATTCATCGACTTTGATGCGTTGAATATCTGTGCCTGAATCTGTTCCAGCCATGATGTATTGCTCCGCCAATCGACCTTGAGCAGATACGGGTTCAACCAGTAAGCGAAAGTAGCCTTCATATGTAGGTCGGACGCTCTTGGCTTTCCAGACAATGAACCCCCCAGTTAGCGCGGTTAAGCCGATCGCCACACCTGCCATAACCAGTAAGCGGCGACGTATAACGGCAAACAGCCAGTTTAAGTCTATGGGTTGTTCTTCACTCTCCTCAGGTACAGTGGTAGAGGTCTGCGGCAACACCTGAAGGGGTTTGCCATTAGACCGAGATGATAAAGGCGGGAAATTGGGTTCGGTATCCATCTAGAGTACCTCTAGCGTCTGGGGTTGATTGGCTAGAAAACAGCATCAACACCGTTGAGTGGAGTAGGACAGAATCCTATATATTACATTCTATGCATTTATTCCGCTAGCCAGAGGGTAAAGGGGAACAACAGGGAGATGGATGAGTTGTTAGGGAATGCAAAACGGGAGGATGTCAGGGTTGCACAAAATGTTCAAGCTGATGATGGCGTTGGGTTACTCTTTTGAGAAGGCTTCGCCTACGTCCCTCAACCCAATCTACAAAAAAGATCGTGAATGCCATTTTTCTGTAGATGTTTTAACTACTCCAGAATTCCCAAGAGTTGAAAGATTCTCAAAACTCCTACCACGGGATTAATTGGTGCTAGTGCTGTTCCTAGGGTGTCTGTAACTCTAGCTAAACCAGAGCGATTAACCACGACGATATCGTTATTCCGAAGAATGGGATTGCCTTGCTCATTGATGTTTTGGGCAAAGTCAATCGGGATGGTGCGTTTGGCAACTGTGCCATCGGGGTTGAGGCGAATCAGTTCCACCGACTGCTTCCGAGCGCGACTTTGCTCGAATCCCCCAGCCGCTAACAATGCTTGGTTAAGGGGGGTATTGGGGGGAACTTCTACTGTGCCTGGTTCAGTGACTTCGCCAACCACACTGACGCGAATCGTATCCGGTGAAAAATTAGCCGTCGCTAATTCCGTGGCTTCGGCAGGATTAACATCAGCAGCAGTGGGGACAACAATCGTATCGCCATCTTGGACAACGGTGTCTTGAGTAAAATCTCCTTGTTGGAGAAATTGCCACAAATTTACCGGAATCATGTATTCTGCACCCGTTTTGCTGACCCGGCGTAGCTGGATTTGGCGAATATTCGCTAGGGGCTTAATCCCCCCAGCTAGTTGGAGGGCGCGACTCAACGTGGGAAAGCCACTCCGGTTTAGGGCATTTGTTGTATTTCCACCTACAACCACATAAGTTCCCGGACGATTGACTTCACCTACAACCGTTACAGTGCGTGGTTGTTCCGGTTTAGGCGCAAAGCTACTGGTCGCAATTTGACTGGCTTCGGTAAGATTAATTGCGGTTAAGGGTGGCACAAAGATGGTGTCGCCGTCGCGTAAGGTGAGGTCTTGACGTTCAGTTCCAGTCTGGACAAGTTGCCACAAATTAACTGTTTTGACAGATTCTAAGCGGTTTCCTGAACTGGAACGGATTTGGACTTGGCGTATATCGGCTGCTAGGGTGATTCCTCCCGCTTGTTCAAGTGCTTGGGGTAGGGTGGGATATTTTAATCCAGGTTGAACACCGACACCGCTTTGGAGATTGAGTAAGTAAGAACCCGGACGAGTAACTTCCCCAGCAATCACGACACTTAAGGGGCGAGGCGTTACCAGGGTTACGGTGACAATGGGGCGCTTGAGGACACGAGCGTAGCGGTTGGATAGAGTGCGGTTGGCTTCGGTCAGGGTTACGCCTTGCAGAGATACAGCACCAATTAAGGGTAGGACAAGTGTTCCATCCGGGGGGAGCTGGTACTCTTGACTTAAGTCGGGCAGTTTAAATATCTCAATACGGATGCGATCGCCACCGCCTAGGGTGTAATCTGATAGTGTTGGTGTGGGGCTAGTTGGGGGGCTGACGGGCAGGTTTTCTGGGAAAACAGGTAATTGAGCTTGGCTCAACCCCGGGCAAGTCATAACCATGAAAGCCAAAAGGGTCAGACCTGCAATTGTCGGCGTTTTTTGTTGGTTAAGATGGGTAGAAGACATTTCCACTGATTCCACTGCCATTGTCGGAGGAGTAAGGATATCAATTTCATTGTATACACAGGATATCAGTTTGAATGTTTTTGAGTTTGTTTTGCTGAAGCTGTTCGGCATTTAAAGTTTAATATCAATAAATGAAATGGTGAAATCTTTGTCGTGCGAGCATCTTGCTCGCTACTTTTATCCAATTCAAATGCCTGACAGCTTATCAGCTATTTCAGGAAAGCTTTTATAGACATAAAAACACTTAAATACACTTAAAATTATTCGTTCAATATTCTCGGTCAAACTATAATGAAAGAACTCATTTTAAGTCCTATATTCCTGCCTATCATCCTAGCTATTGGTACAGTCTATTTAGCTATTGTATTTTGTTTTACGAGTCGCAACAAGAAACTTGTGGCTTTTTTGGAAAAAGCTTTTGTCATTCTTTTTTTCTTCACGCTTTACAGTCCTACACTATATGGCTTTAATTTATACTTACATCCTAATGCACTAGCTCACAGCGCCAAAACCCTACCTTCGGCGGCTGTTCAGCTAGGTCTTTATGCCTCTGTTCTATTTGTTTTAGTCCCACGGCTGCGTTTTACACTCAAAGATTCTTTAAAGGTTGGAGTTGTCATTATCAAAAAGAACCCGTCCTTGTGTCTTTTCCTGTTAATCTTAAGTCTATCGGCTTTTTGGTCAATAACTCCTATGGACACTTTTAAAGGCAGTCTAGTTCTTCTCTGCACTACAACGGTTACGGTTTATATTGCCAAACAATACTCTTTAAAATATTTTTATCATCTTTTTCGTTGGATTGGTGCAGGAATAGCCTTAATTTCTTTAGTAAAACGGGGTTATCATGGTAAGGGTTGGCCCGGTATTTTAGGTCATCCTAACCAACTCGGAGCGGCTATGGCTTTAGTTGCAACCTTATGGATTTGGCATGCAATTAATAATCCGAAACAACGCTGGCTATCAATAGGCATAATTTGCGTGTCATTTTTGCTCTTACAAAAGACTAATTCTGCTGGCTCTAAAGTACAAGTTGTTGTTTTGTTAAGCCTTATAATATATCTTCAATTCATTAAAAAACTAAGTTCTGAATGGGCATTTTTTGGTGTCCTAGTTTTCTTGATCGTTGTTACTATAGCAGCTATTCTAATTACAGAAAATCTGGAGACAATTGTGGTTGATGTTCTGAACAAGGATATGACGTTTACGGGACGTATACCAATTTGGCAAATGGTCTGGGAGCAAGGGATAAAATCGCGCCCTTGGCTAGGCTACGGATATGAGGGCTTTTGGAAACCCGATCTAGGAGTAGATGATCCTTCTGCTAAGATAATAATAGCGTCTACCGGATACAAAGCTGATCATGCTCACAATGGTTTTGTCGACTTAACTGTAGCTTTAGGTTTAGTTGGATGTGGACTGTTTCTTGTATCATTCTTGACAACTCTGGCTCGTGCTGTCTTATATGTGACTCAAACCCAAGACTATGAATCAGTATTACCAATCTTGCTGTTAACATTCATGGTTATAGTGAATATTTCAATTAGCCGTCTTTTAGAAACTGACTACATTTGGTGTTATTATATTGTTTCAGTGGTTCGGTTAAGTCTAGATACTGAGAAATTTAACTTTTGATTACTCTTTACTCCAAAAAATTGAAGTTTACTTTAGATGATAAACCATGGAAAGCTTACCTCCATTAGTTAGTATTATTATCCCAACCTACAATACAGCCAAGTATCTTCCAAATACTATAGAGAGTATTTTACAACAAGATTATCAAGCTATAGAAATTATTGTAGTTGATGATGGTTCTACTGATGACACAGTTACTGTCTTAAGAAAATATTTAACTAGGATTAATTATATCCATCAAGGTAATAGTGGTGAATCAAAAGCTAGAAACACAGGTATTAAATCCTCAAAAGGTGATTTTTTAATGTTTGTAGATGCCGATGATTTACTACCGGAAAAAGCAGTTTATACTTTACTAAATAAGATGCTTTCTTTAGGTAGTGACTATTGTCTTATACACGGGGAAATGGAATATTTTGATGACTTAACAAATGAAGTTTTAGGTTATAGTTCGTTTAAAAAAATTTCTACAAATCGAAAAAAATTGTTTGCTAGTATGCAAAATCTAATACTCGCGAGCCTTGTTCGTAGAAAAGCGATAGAAGAAGTAGGAATGTTTGACGAAGATTTACAATATGGCGTGGCGACTAATATAATTCTCAAGCTAGCTAAAATAGGAAAATTTTACAATATAGAAGAATGTGTGTATAAATATCGTAATAGAACAAATTCTCTATCAAAAAGAACAGATGAATATGAAAAATTTTTGGTGTTTATTCAGCAGCGTCGGAATAGCTTGAGAAAAGTACTTAAAGGGGAAAATTTATTCATTCAAGCTGAGGCTTGGTCAGCTTACTATTCCGGTATCAGCATAAAAATGCATCGTTTTAATCGGAATCAAGCTCGTCGCTTTGCTATTAGCGCCTTTCTATTTAATCCATATAAAGGACTAAAAATACTAATAGCTAGTTTTTTGAATAAACTAGGGTAGCTAGATGAGTGTATTAATCCAGAGTAAAAAAAATTTTCATCAACTGATCAACCTCTGTAGTTAATTTTAAAAAAATGTTTGATTAAAGGCTTAATTTCAATTAAAGCAGGAGTTTGATAAAATAAAGGTACAGCTTTCTTGAAAAGTCTCATTCCTTCTCTGAAAAACTTAGCATTATAAAAATAATTCTCTTTCATGGGTTGTGGCATAAGGGGTTTGTCATAGTAAACATCCATGAATAACTCAAACCACTGTCGAGCATTGTTTCGGTAGTCAAATTTTTCTTTAACAAACTGAATTGCGTTTTTACCAAATTGTTGAGCTACTGAAGGGTTATTTAAAAGATATAAAATATTTTTGACTAGCTCCTTATCATTTTTGCAAAGCAACCCTGTTTTTCCATGAACCACAGTGTCAAGTAATCCACCTTGAGCAGCCGAAACAACTGGTGTACCACAGGCTTGGAACTCCACAGCAACTGAACAAAATGTTTCTGTCAAACCGGATGGATTAGCAACTCCCACGTCAGCCTGTTGTAGAATGTCAATCTTCTCAGCGCCGAGTAATCCCATAAAATTCACAGAATCATGTATATTCCCCTTCTCGTCAGACAAGAAGGGGCGTATCCATTGTGCTTCATAACCTTCTTCAGCAATTCCCCATTTTCCTAATTTTTGGTTTAGATCATAGAGTTTACCACTCCCAATGACAATCAGTTTAGCATCGGGTCTATGTTTAAGAATAGAGAACCAAACTCTAGCTAAGTGATGAAAGCCTTTAGCTGGATGAATATTTCCCAAAAACACAACTGTATTTCCGGCTTTTACTATATCTTTTTTTGGAACAAAATTATTAGCATTAAATGGATTAAAAATCAGAACTGATTTTTCAAAAACTTTATGATCTCGCAACAGGTCGAGTTGTTCATGACCCACACAAACATGGGCTTTAATTTGAGGACAGTTGGCAATTTGATTTAATCCTTCCCTATACGGTGTATTATTAGATCTAGCTATGGCTTTTATCTTTAGTTGACGAAGTTTATCATATATTTCATCGTCTCCTTGAGTAGATTTAAAAACAAAAATATCACATCCTTCTTGTTCACTTTTTATCGCGGCATCAACAAGACTCTCAGCCTGATAGACATTTAAAGATGAAGGTAATAAGTTTGGAATATTTGCTAACAGGCAGATATCCAGATGATTTGAATAAAATTTGTTTAAATAGTAGGCTGTAGCAACTGTAGTAAATTCAGTACCACCAATCCCTGGATTTCCCCTTTCTGGAACCCTTAAGTCAACATTCAAATAGCCTCTATTTTGTAGATAAAAGCCGACTCTTATTTTTTCGTTCATGATTAGGTAAGTGGATAATTATAACTCTTCAAGTCTAATTGATATTCTTCCTGTAACTTATCATTCAAGGGAGCAAAATGCTCATGAAGTTTAGCTTGCATGGCTGGACTGATTTTATACTCACCCTTTTTTCCTTCCTTTAAAAAATTAGATACATAGTTAGTCCAAGAATTTGGCAAAAATCTTAGAGACTCTAAGTGAGGTATAAATTTTCTCCTCGCTAATTTTCTATACAAATTATACCGCCCAGATACTGACAAGTTTTCATGTTTGTTTTTGAGCATAGATTGTGTAGTTGCAGAATTAATACCTAAAAATTCCGATATTTTTTCGGCAAAATAGTCAGGGCAATGTACCAAGTCTTCAAAAAGAAACACTCCTATATTCTCTCGACCAAAAAGTTCAGCATAAAGAGTGACGATTCCATAGTAATTTAAAGAGCTAATGTATTTAGTAAACTGATCGTCAAGAGCAATTTTGATCCATTTATCTATAGATACAGGTTTACCAATTCTTACACATCGTGGATCAAAAGGATGATCTCGATACTGAGATATAATTAGTTGAGTTTGATTTCTTATGACTAAGATGATTTTAGCATTGGGAAAAATCTCCTTTAATCGTTCAGCCTTAATTTTGATGTCATCATGAGAAAACAAAACAGAGGTAAAACGTTCATAACTAAATAAGTTAATCTTATCAAACTTTAAGCAAGGTTTTACAGCCTGTTCATAGAGTTTAATGTTATTGCTAAAACGATATTCAAGTCCATCTAACATCACTAAGTTACTGTAAAACAGTCTTAAGGCTTTATCTTTCAAATAAGCGCAATTATAATTTATTTCGTTACTATCTTTTCCTAAATTACCTGTGGGATAAATGCCCAAATTATGAATTTCTGGATGTTTATCAAATAGATGTTTTTGAAAGGTTGTGCTAGCTGCCTTTGCCACTCCTATATGTACGAATATTTTGACTTTTTGCTCTAAAGGTTCCAAAGGCTGACTGTCCACCATAATAAATTAACGGATACAAATTCCATAGGGGAATTATAGCATTTTTAAGTTATTCATGAAAATCAACCCTAGTTTTTAATGACACAAAAAACACTCGTATCTTTTTCCTACTGTTGCCTGGGTGCATATCTCCAAATAAATCCACTATTTTTTGTTTTTGTCAAGATTTTTTACAAAAAGTTACATTAACTGCTCATCAAATGCTTTTTATCCTAAAGCCTCCTGTCGTTATTGAGTTCATCCTTGACTTTAACAGCACTACTTGAATAGTTCCTTAAAACTATGATAATATCTTTACATACAATACTAAAGTGAGACAGGTTGCCAGACAAGAATTAAATAATTAAATTAATTATATCATTATATTTTATAATTGTAATATAGCTTTTAAGGTATATAGCAATGTTTAACTATTTATCCAAGTTTTTGTATGTTCTTCCATCCCGTAAGAACAGTCTCATTCCCTTGGGATTTTTCTTCTTAGTCACTCCTCTGCTAGATACATTAGGCATAGGACTGATTGGACCATTTATCGGATTAGCGACAAACCCAGAGTCAATTCATCAAAATTCCAACACATTCTTTCTGTATCAGCAATTCCAATTGTTTTTTGGCTTAATTTCCATTAATCAGTTTATTATCGTTATTGGTTTAGTTATTATACTTGTTTTTTACAGTAAATCAGCTTTATTTTTATACAGCCAGAGATACATTCATCGATTTGGCTATGGTCAACAAAGAAAACTGAGACTAAAATTAATGGATAGCTATTTAATGGCTCCTTATACTTTTCACCTCAAAACTAACACAGCAATTTTAATTCACAATACATTTAATGAAACCAATCGATTCTGCAATAATATCATGATTCCATTACTTCAAGGAGTCTCTGAATTGATGGTGGTATGTTTTATAGTTGCACTTCTCGCCAACACCGACTTTTTAGCAACAGCAACTATTGCTGGACTCCTGCTCGTAGTATTCTTGATTTATAACCAATTCAAAGGGAAGCTTGTTTACTTTGGCAAAGAATTCTCTGAATCTCAATCTGCCTCTATTCGCATTATCAATCACGCATTGGGAGGATTCAAAGAGACACGAGTAATCGGTTGTGAAGATTATTTCGTTCATCAAGTTGATGAGCAAGCTCAGCGGTATATCAATGCAGGTATTTCCTATAGTATTTTGCAAACTGTTCCACGTCTTCTGGTGGAAGGCAGTTTGATAACATTTTTAATTGGGTTTACGCTAGTCTTTGTTTTAAGTCAAACTTCAAGAGATTTGAATTCAATTCTCGGTGTTTTTGCCGTTGCTTCGATTCGTTTGATTCCGTCGGTCAGCAAAGTCATAATGGCAACTGGGGCACTGCGAAACTCAAAGTATACTTTAGAAAAACTCTATTTCATACTCAAAGAAATAGAGCAGATAAAAAGGCAGAGTTTTTCACCTAAATTCAATACAGATGATTTGCTACACTATTCAGTCACAAATAGTCAAGCAATATCATTTTTTGATCAAATTTCTCTAGAAAAATTAACCTACCGTTATCCTGAATCCCAAGTTGCTAATCTAGAAAATATTACTCTAAATATCAAAAAAGGTCAATCTATTGCATTTATCGGTAAGTCTGGCGCAGGAAAAACTACATTAGTCGATGTAATTTTAGGTCTTTTAATTCCAGAGAGTGGAGACATAAAAGTTGACGGTAAATCTATATACACCAATCTCCGTTCCTGGCAAAACTTAGTGGGCTATATTCCCCAATCTATATTTCTAATCGATGACACATTTGAACGGAATATTGCCTTTGGAGTTCCTGATGATTTGATTGATGAAGAACAATTAACGTATGCGATTCAAACGGCCCAACTAGCAGATTTAGTTGAACAATTACCCCAGGGAATCAAAACAACCCTTGGCGAACGAGGGGTGCGATTATCTGGGGGTCAGCGTCAACGAGTGGGAATCGCCAGAGCGCTCTACCATCAGCGGGAAATTTTAGTGATGGATGAGGCAACAGCTGCCTTGGATACAGAAACAGAAACTTTAGTAACGGAAGCCATTAAGTCTCTCAGTGGCACTAAAACCATGCTGATTATTGCTCACCGCCTGTCTACCATTGAACATTGTGATCAAGTCTATGTCCTAGAACAAGGTCGTATTGTCAAATCCGGGAGTTACCAAGAGGTTGTTTTGGAAGAACAAGACTTGCCTAGCTCAGAGGGAGATTTAAATTAAAATAGTACCAAAATTGTAAAAAATAAATGACTCAGATATAATCATGGGAAAAAGTATCATATCTTGGGATAAGATCAGTTGTGTTTTTAGCACTCAAGAACAATGCCCTCTATTAGCTGCATTATTGTCAACTACAACAAAGAAGCATTTCTGCGGCAAGCCATACTCAGCGTCATCAATCAGACAATGCCAGTGGCTGAAGTTATTGTAGCCGATGATGCTTCGACTGATGGGTCTAGAGAATTAATCACTGCACTAGCTCATGAATACTCCCAAATCAAGCCAATTTTTAGAGAAAAGAATCTGGGAGTCGGTGCTAATCGTGATTTAGCGATTCGGGCGGCTGAAAGCGAACTGATTACTTACCTAGATGGTGATGACTGGTACTCCCCGCAAAAAATAGAGAAGGAGTTTTTAGCACAACAAGGTTACGCTGACGCCATCGCTTATTCTGATATTCAGGTTGTCCGTCATGAAAATGAGTTGATTTGGTATTGGGATACTTCCGGATTCCCGAATCATGATGTCAAGCAACGATTACAATGGTTAGTCACTCTACCGGGTCCCGCTCCTCGAGATATGCTTGTTCCCAAAAAACTCTACTTAGAAGCAGGTGGTATCCAGCATGGTAAAAATCTACACGAAGATTGGGACTACCAACTCCGCCTGGCAGCGTATCCGAATCCCTGGGTTCATTCTGGTATAGTCGGAGTCAATTATCGCCTAACGGACTCCGGTTTAGCCAAAACCAACTCACTATCCGCCCATGTTCAAGCCCAAGCTCGGATACTCATGTCCAATCACAAATTACTCACAGAGCAGATTGGAGTACACAATTTCTGGTGGGCGATGGCTCAGGTGTATTGGCGAGGAACACGTTCTGCCCTGGGCATTCGCAGTAAATTAAGAAAAATTAAGACTTATTTGTCATCAGATAAAATTTAGGGAAAATGTTTAGTCAATATAAATTGATGTGATATGATAATACTTCTTAATTGATGGGTTGCAGTTAGATGCGAGTTTTACATTTGAGTACGTCTGACATTGGTGGTGGTGCTGCCATTGCTGCTCATCGACTGCATCAGGGATTACAACACTTTGGCGTCAATTCGCAAATGCTGGTAGAAAGGAAGCGGAGTGATGATCCACTCGTGTTTGCTCCCAGAACCAATTTAAGCAAAGCGTTGGGTGTTCTTAAGCCGACATTAGATCGCTTGCCTTTGCGATTGTATCGTCACTGTGACCACAGGAGACTCTCTCTGGAATGGCTCCCCGATGGTATCCAGTCAAAAATTACTCAACTAACGCCTGATATCATTAATCTCCATTGGATTTGTGAAGGCTTCTTAAAAATTGAAACCCTTGCCAAGTTACAGCAACCTCTGGTCTGGACGCTTCATGATATGTGGCCCTTTACCGGTGGATGCCATTATAACCAAGAATGCGATCGCTATACCAATTCTTGCGGTGCCTGTCCGCAAATACAACAGAGTCAAAACTGGGATTTATCACGCTGGGTATGGCAACGTAAATGTAAAGCGTGGAAAAGGATTAATCTCACAATCGTAACTCCTAGCCACTGGTTAGCCAACTGTGCAAAGTCTAGTTCCCTATTTAAGGATCGACGAGTGGAAGTGATTCCGAATGGTCTCGATACTAAACAGTATAAGCCCATCAATAAACGCTTAGCGCGAGAAGTTCTAAACTTACCTCAGGATAAACAACTCATTCTATTTGGAGCAATAGGAGCGACAAGCGATTCCCGCAAGGGATTTCATCAGCTTCAACTAGCCTTAAATCATCTGAGTCAATCCGGATGGCAAAAAAATACAGAGGTCGTTGTTTTTGGCTCATCTAAACCTGAAAATTCTATTGATTTAGGTTTTAGAACTCATTACCTCGGCTATTTTCACGATGATATTGCTCTAGCACTTGTCTATTCAGCCGCCAACGTCATGATTGTGCCATCAACTCAGGAAGCGTTTGGTCAAACAGCTTCTGAGTCTCTCGCCTGTGGCACACCCGTTGTTTGTTTTGATTCAACAGGGTTAAAAGATATTGTTGAACATGAAAGAAACGGTTATCGCGCCCAATGTTTTCGTGCTGAAGATTTAGCAAAAGGAATCGCATGGGTATTGCAAGATGAAGATCGTTGGCAACATCTGTCATGTAGAGCTAGAGAAAAAGTGGAGCGAGAATTTACCATAAAAATTACCGCGAATAGATACATGACGCTATATAAAGAAGTTTTAAATCTAACGAGGAATAATTAGGTGTATTATTAATCTGTACAATTCTCAACAGTATAACTTGAGTTTTCTAATAGGGGAAGTAAACATAAAATGAGCATTCACAAGAGTTATCACAGATACTTGGCACAAATCCAAAAATTTGTCAAAGACAAAAGCTTTAAACCTTATCAAATCAAAAAAACAGTCGAAGGAGCCACTTATCAGTTTGTCATTGGTGATTTAGAAGGTCAAGAATGGTACTTCTCTTCTCCCCAAGAAAAAGAGTGTCAATTAAATCAAGAAATGAAATTCTTGAAAGAGAAAATAGTCAAGCCTGGAGATATTATTCTTGAATGTGGTACTCATCATGGATGGACAACACTACTTCTCTCTAAATGGGTTGGGCAAATTGGTCAAGTTATTGGGTTTGAACTAAATCCCAAAAATGCAGAAATCGCCCAAGAAAATATGAAGATAAACGCAATAGATAATGTGACAATATAACCAAAGGGAACAGGAGCAAAAAATGAAAAGGTGAATATGTTTCGCAAATCCAATGCATC
This sequence comes from Coleofasciculus sp. G1-WW12-02, assembly GCF_040219735.1. Taxonomy (NCBI): domain Bacteria; kingdom Bacillati; phylum Cyanobacteriota; class Cyanophyceae; order Coleofasciculales; family Coleofasciculaceae; genus Coleofasciculus; species Coleofasciculus sp. G1-WW12-02. The sequence continues at coordinate 60,772 of NZ_JAVJRX010000045.1, forward strand.
AGTGATACCAATGAATATTATGTCCTTTGGGATGGTGAAAAACCTCATTTACGGAGTAGAAGAAGTGGAGATAGTCTCCCTGGATAGTTATGTTCAACAACACAATATCATGCCAACAGTGCTAAAAATTGATGTTGAAGGTTACGAAACTGAAGTACTAAAAGGCGCAAAAAATATCCTTAAAAGCGCTCCTAAGCTCGAAATTGAAATTCATACAGAAGTTTTGTCTCGACAGAACACCTCAGTTCAAGAAATTTTAAAGCTAATTGATGTCAGTCGCTATCAGTGCTGGATTCAATGGGATGAATTTGAAGCTCCGATAGAGTTTGATCCCAAACAAGAAATCCCCAAGCGAGTTCATTTATTTGCAATTCCTAGATCATAAAGAACGCTTTAGTAATCTTCGCAAAAACAAGAACTGACATAATCTGAACCATAGGATAATTAATGATTTGTGATGATCGCACTGCCGTCCTGATCACCTGCCATAATCGTAAACCCAAGACATTGGCTTGTCTAGAGGCTTTATTTAACCAGGCAATGCCCAGTGATTTGACAATCGATGTTTATCTAGTCGATGATGGCAGCACCGACGGTACAGCCGAGGCGGTACAACAGACTTATCCCCAAGTAAAAATATTACCAGGGGATGGGACTCTATACTGGAACCGGGGAATGCACAAAGCGTTTGCTGAAGCACTCCAGCACGACTATGACTACTACCTCTGGCTAAACGATGATACCCTACTTTACCCAGATGCTCTATCCTGCCTCTGGCAAACTTCCCACAACCTAGCCAAACAAGGGTATAAAAAAGCCATTATCGTTGGTTCCACCCACCATCCCGAAACAGGCAAACTCACTTATGGGGGAGTTGTGCGAAGTACTCGTTGGCATCCCTTTAAATATCGCCTAGTGGAACCCAGTACAGAACCCCAACCAGCTGAAACCCTAACGGGTAACTGCGTATTGATCCCCCGTGTCGTTGTGCAAATCCTGGGAAACTTAGATCCCACCTTCAGTCATAGCATTGGCGACACCGACTATGGCTTGCGATCGCAACGTCAAGGGTGTAGTGTTTGGGTAGCACCCGGGTATGCTGGGAAATGCCAGACGAACCCACCCCAAGGACACCCCTGGCATGATCCCGGATTCACATTAAAGCAGCGATGGCAAGCCGTTACTGATAAAAAGGGTTTACCCCCCAGAGAGTCAAAAATATTTTGCCAACGTCATGCTGGCTGGTTATGGTGGTTCTATTGGTTACTCCCCTATTTACGGTTAGGGTTAGTTTCACTGTTACCTAAAGCGAATAAATAAAAAGAAACGTTGAATACAACAGCCACATATAATGTTAATTCTATACTATAATATCGTCCTATCGCATCTACTCAATTGAGTAATTTACCACATGACTCAAACATCACTTAAAAACATACCTCCTGTTTTTATTGTCAGTTCAGGAAGAGCAGGCACTACCTTGTTAAGGGGACTTTTGAATGGTAGCAATCAAATTCATATTCCTCCAGAAAGTGATTTTATTACTAGGGTGTACCCCTTCTATCACAACAAGCAACATTTTAGTGACGAGGATTACCGGCAAATCATCAAACTTTTCATTAATACTTCTGAAGATAATGGATGGGAGATGACAGAAAACTATTTGTTGACTTGTTTGCATGAACAGTCTCCCCAAAGCTTTGCTGATATCAATTCCACTATCTATAAAGCTTATCTCCAAAAAGTTGGACTAGAAACTCAGCAATGGGGAATCAAACGCCCTGTGTTAATTGCCGGGATTGATAGAATTATTAACACTTTCCCTGAAGCTAAGATTGTCCACGTTGTCAGAGATGGTAGAGATGTTTCGTTATCTTATAAAGAAATTCATCAGAAGGGTGCTATCAAATTTGGTCCTAAAGGCGTCGTAACCAATGCGCTTTACTGGATTGACGGACTCAGACGTATTGAAGAAATTAATGATATCGATTCTTATGAACTGCGCTATGAAGACTTATTAACTGATCCTGCCGCAGAATTAAAAAAAATTTGTGCATTTTTAGGCATAGACTACGAAAAATTTGTTACCGATCAAAGTAATTTAATAACCAGCAAAAATACAGTATTAAAGACTCAAGAAAAATTATTTATCCGGAAGATTAGTGAAATCAAGCCAACAAATACGAAAAAGTATTTAGCTAAGATGTCCAAGCTCAATCGGTTCATCTATGAATTAATTGCAGAACCTTATTTAAGAAAATATAACTATCCAATTGAATTTAAGATCGTCAGTTTTCCGATCTGGCTCCCGTTAAGAAATATTGCCTACATAGGTGCCAGACTATTTAACAACTGGCGATATAACAGACGTGATATCGAAACCTATAATAAATGAGCAAATATGTAGATCATCCTTATAGAGGTCAGTAAAGTGAATGTGAAGAATTCCATCCCTATCGCTTGGTTGCTTCCCTCAATGGAACGACAAAATTACTGGCAGCCACTATTCAAGGAATTTACCAAAACCTTTCCACAAACCACCGTTTATACTGGATTTTGGGAAGGATTTGTTCCAGGTTTAGAAGGATCATTTACTGTTGAAGTTGTGGGCAAAACGGAGTTTAAACCTAGCCGTCAAGGTATTGGTTACAGTCCCGGCTTGATACATGTATCCCCTAAGATTATTGGTTATCTGCTCAAGTTTCGACCTCAAGTTATTTTTGTCAGTGGTTTCTCCCTGTGGACACTCCTCACCTTACTATTTAAACCCATAGGGCAATGGAAAGTAGTCATTGTTTACGATGGCAGTTCACCAACCATAGATTATATCAATTCCAGACCCCGTTTAATCCTGCGAAGCACGATGGTTGGCTTCACGGATGCTTTCATCACAAATACAAGTGGTGGTAAAACATATCTAACCAAAATACTGGGCGCTGAAGCACATCGAGTTTTTGCTCGACCCTACCAAGTACCAGATGTCAAAACCTTGTTAGGACAGCAAGAAGAAGAATTAAACAGTGAATCTCATTTGTCTCGTCCAATTTTCTTATTTGTCGGAAAACTCCTTCACCGCAAAGGGTTACAGTTTCTGTTAAAAGCCTGCGCTATTCTTAAGAAACAGGGTTATCAGAACTATACCTTGCTTATCGTAGGTGATGGAGAACAACGAGAAGAATTGAAAGCCTATAGTCAAAACCAGGGTTTGACCGATTGTGTAAACTGGGCGGGTTGGGGAAACTATGATAAACTAGGGGCATATTTCCGCACAGCCGATGTTTTTGTATTTCCCACTTTAGAAGATATCTGGGGAGTGGTTTTGCTGGAAGCGATGGCATTTGGTAAACCTATCTTGTGTTCCAAATGGGCAGGTTCTTCGGAACTGGTCGTTGACGGAGAAAATGGTTATATATTTGATCCTTATAATCCTGAAAAATTAGCTGAATACATGAGATGTTTTATCGATCATCCAGATTTAATTTTGTCAATGGGTCAACAATCGCAGCAGCTAATTGCCCAGCACGATCCAGAAGCTGCTGCTAAGTTCCTGGTGGAAGTGACACATTTTGCTTTGAACCATCGTAGGGGCGACCCGCCGAACAAAATCAATACAACCAACCCATAAATCTTATCGGGTCGCCCTGAATCAAGTATCTGTAATTAGGGCTTGCTGCATAAGTGCGTAAGGTAGACCAGATAGGGGTTTCAAGCCATTTTTCGACCAAACAAGTGCAAGGTTTTTACACTACCACCCTCTTGTATCCTGGACTTTTCGCCGACCTAAGCACCAAATTTTCCCTCGACCGAGGGTTGAAACCATTGCCCATTGCCTATTCCCTATTGCCTCTCCCCACCACAAGACTTATTCAGCAGACCCTAATTATCTCACACCGCATACATTCAGACAGGGGCGAGTCGAGACACATTAATTCTCACGCCGTCACGTTTGCTCAGCGACTCGCCCCTACACATCCCTACACATCCCTACATATTCCTAAATATTCCTACATGTCCTTTCCTGATTTTCCCAAATACCTCTGGATAAAACCGCGCTGGTGTCAACTGTTCAAAAAGTGACCGTAACTGTCGCTGCAAATCGCAAAATTCCGATGGAGAAAACTGAGAATGCCATTCCCACAACCGATCTGGTAACTCCTGCAAACGGGTAGATGGAACTCTGACAATGAACTGATCCCACGGGATCTCATCCTCTAAGGGCAACATACAATCTGTATCTATCAATATCGGAATCTTACCTAGAGACAGGGCTTCATAGAATCGCCAACTATAATTGTCCGCCCCCCGAACACAAAGAGCATAAGCATTACGCTGCAAGTTATCCAGGAATTGGTGACGCCTATCTCCCTGTACCCTAGGTTGCAGCCCCATCGTTCCCCGCCCGAGAAAATCGGTCTTAATCCGAGAATCTCGTTCCAATACCTGCATCGCATCCACTCGCAACGGGTAACAACAGGTCATGCGAATACCGCGAGTCGTAGCACAGAAAAAATTAGCCGCCATCTGACGAGTCAGATTGTTAGGTATCATCTTCCAGATCGCTAGCCCTAAAGTCCCCCCCTCACGACCACAAAAACTCACGCTGGGCAAGTCTTCCTTTTTCATCGGTTGCCAGTCGCAGATACCTAATTCTGTCATCAGATCAAACCCATCCCCACCGAGAAACGCTGGACTAATAATCGCTCCTAGCTCCTGTAGTGAGCGATACCAAGAGAAGCGGATAATATAGTCAAGCCACATAGGTTTCCGCCGCTCATGACTGATATCAAAACCAATGGAGGATAATCCGCATTTGGAAACTCTCGCACCAATCTCTTTGAGCCGTTTAGGGGAATAGAAAGAAACATTAGACGGTAATATAAACCCATCAGCCTCTTCATCTTCAACAATTTCAAATGTCTCTCGCACGGCTTGGTTAAATTTGGGTGAATAAGCACCACGCCATGCTTTGAGGATGGGGCACCCGTCTGGTAATTTATCCTCCTGTGCCAATTCAATGCCGAGAGTGGTCAGTTTCAGTTGGCGTTCCATAACTGTGATATCTTCTCCCTACCTTCATTCAGCCTGATACCAAGTTGCGTTCTATCATGTCATTCTGAGCGAAGCGAAGAATCTGGACAGATGCTTCGCTTCACTCCGTTTCACTGCGTTTTGCTCAGCATGACAGATTCTACCTTAGACTGCAACTTGGTATGATGCCATGAAAAGTAAGCCTCTTAAGCTGTCACGCATTTAAATTAGGAATCGGTAGCGAGCAAGATACTCGCATTACAACGGTTTTGCAGTTGTTGACATTAAGGTTTAAATACAGCGCTTCGCGCTGCTATGAGGTACAGTAACAACAATGAGCAAACCAATTTCTGGCTAGCAGTTCCCAAGTGCGTGAGGTACACCTAAATGTAGGGGCGCAAGGCTTGCGCCCTCACGCCTGTACCTAAAAGGTCGCCAACCGCTGTATCGAACAGCTTACTCTATTGGCAACTTCAGATAAATCTCAGCCCAGACTTCTCCCTTAACATCCCAATCATATATCTCCTTGACCCACTTTTGACCTGCCTGTCCCAGACAAACCCTTAACTTTTGGTCATTCGCTAAACAAGCCATCGCCTCTGCCAACCCCTGCACCGCCTGCTCCGGATTCAATGCTGGCACTTTAATTCCGGTTTCCGCCGTAACCTGAGTGGCGGGTCCACCTAAATCTAAACAAATGACTGGACGCCCTGCTGCCATTCCCTCCAAACACGTCAACCCCCCAGAGTCGTGCAAGCTAGGATGAACAAGGATGTGGCATTTGCCTAACCGTTCCAAAGATTGCTCACGGGGCAAATTTCCCAAAAACCGGACTTGGGACGCAACCCCTAACTCCTCAGCTAAGGCTTGCAGCCGTTCGCGTTCCGCTCCATCCCCCAGCAACCAATACTCCGCATCTGACAGATTAGCTTTAGCAAAGGCACGCACCGCTAGGTGATAGCCTTTCCAGTGCAATAACCTGCCCATACTGATAAATCTTACAGGGGAAGACTCAGACATGGGACATTGTTCTAGACGAGCTAGTTCTGGTTTAGATAAGCCGATTTGAGACAACACCTGCACCTTATTGGCTCCCAACTTTGACAAACGTTGGGCAGTTTCCGCCGTTGTTGCCAATGCTAATATGCTTCGCTGTGCCGTAATCCGAGTAAATGGATCTATTTCACCCAATCGTTGAGCCGAATCTCGCAGCGTTTCGTAGACCTTTCCCCGTAGACTAAAATCAGCCCAAAACAGCTTAGGAGCCTGTTCCCCCCCACCAACAGGTCCCCAAATAAAGGGAACGGGTAATAATGACAGGAAACTGGGCGACCAAAACTTGACATAAGTAACATGATGAGCAACGTCAAAACCAATCTGCTCATGCAACGGACGCGCTACGAAATAAGCTTGAATCTGCCAAAGGTAGTAGTGAAGTTGAACAGCGCCTTGTTTATTTCTCCAATCTTCTGTCCAATTCAGGGGATCAAAGTAGATAAAGTGCAAATTAGGGACAGGATGACGAACAAGTTCTGCCTCAATAGTTGAGCGAAAAATCGTTCGAGTGAGTATCCAAGTCTGGTGATACTTAGCGAGTGCCAACGCTGTATTCCAGCCGACTCCTTCCTCGGAGCCACAACCGGGTTCACAGGTATAGGCGGATACTAAAATTTTCATTAACGGAGTACCTCTTGGTCAAAAAAAAGACATTCCTCATTTAAGTCTCTACAAACAGAATTACACATCCTTGATCCAAGAAGGAAACACCTTTTGTCTTCCTGTAGGGACAATCGGCTTACACCACAGAGAAACTGGAATCCACTCAATTTTATGGGGTCGCCCTAATACTTGCTTTACCAAGAACCTACTGGTTTTACACAGCTAAAATTGTGGAATAGATTTTGCTGTAAAACCGGGCGCAAGCCTTGCGCCCCTACAATTCTAATCCACCAATTAAGGTGTGCCACGACACTACGTTAGCTTACGAGGCAGCAATTTCGCTCTTAATACTGTAATCAATGGTTTTTCAATATAAGAGTAGACCAAACATCCTAATCCTATCGTTAACGTGAAAATTATCAGAGCCACCGCATTGATGACTAGAGGAGGTGACGTGACTACACTTGAATTTAATTTGGTCATAACCTTGGCAATATTACTTACAAAAAAACCATGCGTCAAATAAATAGAATATGAAGCATTTCCGATATAAACCAAGAATACAGGAATTTTAATAGCTTTGTTTATTTCAACAGCGGCAGAACCAAGAATCAGTAAACCAAAAGCCAAAGCCCACATTATCCCCGTTCCGTCATCTATTACCTGGCTTTGATACATGGTCAAAAATAATGCCAAGAGGAACGTCGCTAAGTAATTAAAAAATAAACCTCTTTTAAAAGTTATTTTTTGGGTCGATATGATATAAGCAATTAATCCCCCTAGTAAAAATTCTAAATTAATTGTATTGAAGATCAAGTTCAAGATTGGTATACCTTGAAAGCTTCCTATAAACCAAACCGAATTAATCAAAATACCTGTTGTCCACAAGATAAATAATGGTAAAAAACGTTTATATCCTACAACCATTAATATGCCAAAAAGAATATAAAAGAAAACTTCGTAACTCAAAGTCCAACTTACATTTAGCAATCGCTCTTTTTGAGGATAAAGTAAAATACTCTTAAGGAAGCTTAAAAAACTTAAATCATAAGTGCTATTCCTATAATTTAGAAAAAATAATGCCACAATTTTGCATATTAAAATAGTCCAATATAAAGGATATACACGTATAAAACGCTTCAAAATATAGGACTTTATCTTATTCGGATGACCGATGTCACTTTGGTGAACATAGTATATAATAAATCCACTTAAAACAAAGAAAAAATCTACCCCTATCCAACCGACTCCACCAATATTAAAAAAAAATTCTTGTTGATTAAATTGCTGAGATAGTATTACGCTTCCATGAAAAAACAATACTAGGATTGCTGCTAAACCTCGATATACCTGTAAAAGATCGATTCTTTTTAAATTGCTATTCTTCATGATAGATTGATGTATGACAAAAGACTTAATTTCATGGTTGCATTTGAACAATTCTTTGGCAATGATACTATGTCTTTATGTTCGTATAGAGGGTAGAATGGTTCAATAAAAATAATCGCTTATTTCCTAACGATCATTCAGGGACTCGCCCCTTCACCCTCCTATTTGGAACTTCCTAAATAAAAGTCACCTGAACTACCATATCATTATAATCGCGATCGCCTCCATTCCATTCATCCTCAAACCCAATGGTATTATCCCCCAAAAGGCGAACGTGGTCTACCCCATCCGGGTTAGCTCCCATAAAGGCAAAATAAGCCATCACGTCTTCACCACTCTGATTAAGGGGATTCTTGGTCAAAAACTCCTCTGCTGTACCATCAGCAATGATAAAGGGAGCAACTAACGTCCCAGCCGGGAGTCCCGCGTTTGTGTCTAATCGTTGGCGAACCGCCGCCTCGGCATAACCGGGATCACCGGGGCGCAGATCCCCAATGCGACCATCCGGGTCATCAATGAGATAAAATCCAAAATTATTGTCATAGTCCGCTTCACTATTCACGCCAAACTGAGCCGGAATCATACCCGTTACCTGATCCCGTAAATCAATAATTTCCCCTTCTTGCCCTCCTTGTAACTGAGTGCCAAATCCTGGCTCAGTCTCCGTGAGTTGAACATTGAAAACTAAGTCTTTAAAGTCCCAGTCTTCCCCATCTTCCCACGCCAGGTTATACCGATTATTACCCCGTTCGGATACCTGTACACGGTCGAACTGATCCCCATTGGCAGAGGTCAAGCCCAAAAACACGTTGTCAGGCGTCCCTCCAGCCGCTAACTCAAATTTTACTGTATCCGTGGTACTATTTCTGACTAGGTAAAACCCAAATTCCTGACCCCCATCTACCCCAAATTTACGGGTGAAACTTAAATCAGGAAACTGGTTCCCAGGAAGCACGGAGAAAATAACTTGAGATTGGTTGAGGGCGGCTTCCAGATACCCAGCTTCCCCAGGAGCGATACCGTTAATATAACCCGACTCATCATCCACCAAAAAAATGCCAATTTCATTAACCCAATTGGTGTCGCGTCCGGTTAAATCAAATTGAAGTTGAACCGCATCTGAGTCTCCGGCGACGAGGAAAACATTCTCGGATGTGCGACTCAGTGCTGGTTCTTGGATAGGTACAGGTTTAGGTACAGGTTCGGGTACAGGTTTGGGTACAGGGTTGGTTATGCTATCCGTGGTTCCCTGGGTGGAGATAGCAGAGGAATCACCAATTTCGTTAATTGCCCTCAGGCGATAGTAATATTGCGTGTTCGCCGTTAAGTCGGTATCCCGGTAACGGGTAACATCAGCCCCTGTGGTAGCTACTACCGTCCAATTCTCTTGGTCGCGCGATCGCTCAATCTTAAATCCTGTTTCATCATTACTATTATCCGCCCATGTCAATTCAATTTCTGTAGCAGAAACCGCCGTTAAGCTCAAGTCATCTGGAGCAGTAGGAGCAGTATCTCTAGAACGGCTAATCACAGCTCCCGCTGTCACCTCTGGATTCCCCGGTCTGGGAGGGGTTTGTACCGCCTCCCCATTATCAGTAAACGAACCGAGGTTCGGGTCAATCAGCGTTACCCCCTCGGTCACCTTTTTGTCATCAGGATTGGGATATAAGGATTGAACATTTCCCCCGCCATCACTAAACTCTTCTCCCGTGTGATGGTTAATATTCCAAGGATTGCCTCCATTATTGGCAACATTATCAGTAACTAGGGTATTGGTGAGTGTAACATTTGATCCACCTCCCCAAAATCCTGCCCCCATAAACCCAGCATAATTATTGGCAATGGTTGTGTTCGCGATATTAGTCGGACTAGAGCCATTCGCTAGAGTAATTGCCCCACCCAAACCCTTTGTCCCGTCTGCTGACTCAGCTCGGTTTCCATAAAATGTACTATTCTCAATCGTAACGGGTGAAACTTCTCCAATCCACAAGCCACCGCCTTGCTGGTGCGCCTGATTATTGGCAAACGTAGTATTGCGGACAATTAACTCTCCATTCCCATGACGCAATCCACCACCAATGGCGATGCCTTGATCATCTGCAATAACCTGATTATTGATTATGGTGCTATTTTCAACAATCACTTGGTCGGAGGCATAAACAAAAAGGAATAGTCCTCCTCCTCCCCGTACCGCTGTATTGCCATCAAAGCGACTGTTGCGAATTTCAATTTTGCCAGACGTGCTGCTATCTGCCGTTTCCGAAGCTCCATCGGTGTAGATTGCACCACCACTCCCCGTGGAGTTGTTTTGGGTGAAGGTAGAGTTTTCGACAATCAGACCCTCTAAAACGGTGTTAATTGCGCCACCATTAACGCCAGTGTTATTGATAAACTCGCTATCTTTCACAGTCAGGAAGCCTGCACCAGCAAGAGCGATTGCGCCTCCACCCCGTTCGCTTGTACCCGATAACCCATTCGCTAGTGTGCTATTCCCCTCAAATGTAGAGCTAATCACAGTCGCGGTACTGCGCCAACGCCCATAAATAGCACCGCCTCCTTCACCGTTGGCATGATTATTCTTGAATTCACTATTTTCTACGGTTAGTTTGGTTCCACCTTGCAGCCAAACTCCTCCCCCTGCACCGTCTTCACCTTTCTCTGTTGTCTTTCCATTGGCAATAACCAGATGCTTAAGGGTTACTTCTACGGGTTCCCATGTGGGATTACCTTGAAGAAAAAACACACGAGAGGTGTTATTCCCACTGATGGTTAAACCTGGGGCATTTTCCCCATCAATAATCAGGTCTTTCTCAACTTCGAGTTGACCACTGGTGAGGGTAATGGTCTTATTGGCTAGACTCGAAGCAAATTTAATCCTATCCCCGGGTTGAGCTTGCGCGATCGCAGCTCTCAGAGAACCCGCTCCACTGTCAGCAGCGCTTGTTACCGTAATGGTAGTCATAATTTTTTCTATAAATGCACCCGTTTTTTGCCAGATTGAATCTCTCCCTTGCCTAGAACCTGAAACTTAACGTGAAGTCTAGGTCAGGGGATTCTACACAGGGTGTCACTGTATTAATTCATCATGAATTTTGGATTACTCCTCATCACCCATGCACAATGATGTGAATTAAGCAGCTTCACCGAGTTGGCTTATATCATGTTTCAAGTCTCTCGACTTGTTCAAATTTTGCTCGTTAAACTGAACCCTGTAATTATATTTTCTCTGTCTGTAGTAAAAATACTTGGTTTAATCAGCAACTGTCTACCCAAAAATCGATTCTTCATAGAATCTTTATAAAATGCTTTCCCTATCTTCACGAAAACTTTATAGTAATTTGACCAACTCTCTTTCCTTACGGGCAACTGAGAATTTTACAAAAATTTGTAAAGATTGTTTAAGTACTCTTTAGCAATTGGTGGATTTAAGTTGCGATCTATGTACAACTATTGACAGAACTGAGCATTTATCAGTAAATTGCTTTCCATAAAGGATTTTATTTTCCAACCCAAAATAGGTTAACACCGAACTCCAAAGACTTAGCCAGACCATAAGGATAAACTCAAAAGCCGTTTACCGTGCGTCTTGCTCACTCTAGGTCTAAAGAAAAAAGGTTTTGGGAATTCGGGCGATAAAAAGGCGCATCCCCCCTTGGGTAGATACGAGGAAATAGAAGAGGAAAGAGGAATGAATACTCAAACGTTACCAGCCCCCAGTCAAACCAGTATCATCGGGATTGGCGTTCATCGGACAAGCTATGATGAATGTACCGACCTGATTATTCAAAACGCTAAATGGCATCTATCCTGTATAGTAGCGGCGACAGATGTGCATAGCATGATGCGCGGTTATCTTGACCCTCAAGGTCATGGCTATCGTCTCAATCATTTTTCAATAGTTACCCCCGATGGTCAGCCTGTACGCTGGGCAATGAATCTGTTTCGCAAATCCGGAGAAAAATATCTGCGCGATCGCGTCCGGGGACCTGAACTTATGTTAAGGGTGTGCGAACGAGCGGCGGCTGAAGGCGTGAGTATTTTTCTCTATGGCTCCACCGATCCGACGTTAGAACAATTACAAGTCAAGCTGACTCAAAAATTCCCCAACTTGAAAATCGCTGGAGCAATCTCTCCACCGTTTCGAGCTTTAACTCCAGAGGAAGAGGCTGAGTACGTCCAAACCATTCGCCAATCAGGAGCGGGTATCCTTTTTGTCGGACTAGGATGTCCAAAGCAAGAAGAGTGGGCGTTTACCCATCGTCATCGCTTGGATTGTCCTATACTCTGTGTCGGTGCTGCTTTTGATATGCATGCCGGTCAAGTTGACGAAGCCCCAATCTTAATGCAACAGTTCGGCTTAGAATGGCTCTATCGATTCCTGCAAGAACCCGTTCGTCTGTGGAAGCGCTATTTATTGATTAATCCGCTTTATCTGGTGCTGGTAACTTTGCAGTTCTTCAAAGTCCTGCCCCGACAAAAAAAGAATAATCGAATTGACTACCAAACTTCTCATATTATATGACTATATGAAAAGAAAGAGGATCAGATTGGTAGTACCGGAGAGCCTGCAGCTTGATAAAATACTAAGTTCTAGGTAGGACAAGGGCAGAGAGTTTGAGAATTTATTGTAATAATGCGTGCGTCAACGCCTGATCAGATAGTAGAGTAAAACGACTTCATAAAGTGGGAGATTATCAATAATTAAGTGATTCAACGCTAGAGCAAAAATGTAGGGGCGTAAGGTTTGCGGCTCCCACATACTTGAGCGGCAGAAAATCAATAAGTAATAAGTAATAAGTAATATAGGGAAAAGACGGTCACAGATAAAGGAGTAAAGTTGGTGAAACCAGCATTGATAAATGGATTGTCCGCCGTTCGTATTCTCAGTCGCCTACGGGTGATTGGGGTTGTCTTGTTGGTCTCATTACTCCTGTCTGGCTGTGTCAACTATGATGTTTTAGTTAACGTCAGGGATGAAAACCACGGCACGATTGTGCAGCAAATCCGCCTGGGGGAACAACTGAGAAGTTTTAGTAATGCTCAAGCGACTGAATGGCTTAAAAGTATTGAGCGACGTGCCAAGGAACTCCAAGGAAAAACGACGCGCCGTTCTAAGCATTCGCTTGTGGTGACAATTCCATTTAGTAATGGAGAGGAATTGACCACCAAGTTTAATCAATTTTTTAACCCAGTGAACCCAAGTCATGGGAGTGCGAAGGATAGGGGAAGCGTTGATTTACCCAGTCTGGACTCGACGTTAAGTATAAAGCAACGTAGCTTTTTTGTGGTGCAACGGAATCAGTTGAACTATGAACTGGACTTGCGATCGCTAGCGGTGCTTTCGGCAAATGGTAGTATTATTGTTAGTCCGGGTTCGCTATTGAATTTGCAGTTGAGTTTGCAGACTCCTTGGGGGGCAAACATTATTGAGCTAGGTGATAATACCATCACGCCTAAGATTTATGAGAATGGGCGTCAGCTTGTGTGGACTCTGATTCCCGGTCAACTTAACCGCCTAGCTGTGGTGTATTGGGTTCCTAGCCCTCTGGGAATTGGGACAATTGCAATTGTGCTGTTGGTATTGGCTGGTTTTTTGATTAAATATAGGTCATTTCCGGGGACGGCAACGGCTTGAGATACCCAAGGCTCAGATACCCAAGGCTCAGAGAACTATTGTCAGTAAACAGAGCAATAGGGATTCCGTCCATTCCACCACCGCCCCATAGGTATCCCCGGTATGTCCTCCCAACTGGCGGTAAAACCAGAACCCGGTCAAAAGCGCGATCGCACAACCTCCTCCAGCTAGAATTACCCCTAGCTTAAGACTACCTCCGCTCCAGATTAGGGGCAATCCACACACCCCCAGGAGTAACAATCCCCCCCACAGACTATCAATCGGCACCTGAATCCCTTGTTGATGAAACGCGCCTTTCCCGGTGGGTTTGAGGTAAGGATAAATCGAAATCGCCACCACTTGTCCCCAGCGCCCCCATCCAGCTACACTGATTAATGCCAACCAGCGATAGGTTTCAATATCGGTAAGCGCCGCCGTTTTTAGTAATAGTAGCGCGATCGCGGCCATCGCCCCAAACGCCCCAGTAACGCTATCTGCCATAACCTCCAGCCGTCGCTTAGGATCTTGTACACCTAAGCCATCTGCCGTATCCATTACGCCATCAAGATGCAGTCCTCCCGTGAGTGCTACCCAACTCACCACGATAACCCCACTCCGGGTCAGGTTAGGCATCCCCCAGTATTGCAATACGGCGTCTAGCACCGCTAAGATAACACCAATAAATAGTCCCACCCCAGGTGCCCAACGGGCAATGCGCTCAAAGTCCAACCCCCAACTCATGGGAATGGGGATACAGGTATAAAAGGTGATCGCACCCAGCCAAGACTGCCAGAACTTTTGTCCCATCTGCCACATTGATTGAACGTTAAACCACTTCATAGAGAATAATTTAATCCAGGGGGACACCGGTGCAGGGAAGCCCGGAAGCACAGGGATACAGGCGTTAGAAAGCTATTGAGCGGGTCAGGATTTGGGTTCATCGTTTACTACACAGAAATTTACGTATATTGTCCGATGAATAGCTGGCGAATATTGGGATAGTATGGTCTAGTAACCCTACTGTAATACCCGTAACACTCAAGTATTTCAGAACACAGTCCACCGGCACGAGCCTGTGGATGAATTTCTGATTCTTGATAACTACAGCTTCCGACTGAACCTTTAGCTGGGCAGTCGTTAAGAAAAGAAGTATTGGGTTTTGCAGTCGCGTCTAATCACAATGCCAATCCTCCTGGCAAGGCAATATTAGCCCCTTATGCATCATAGGCTTTACCCATGAGTTATCATCAACCTCCACGCCGACTTCCTGCCCCTTGTATTATTGATACGGGCATTATTATCAATAAACAAGACATGGGACGCCTACTCACTGATTTGGGTCGCGTCCGCTATAGTCACACAATTGATAGTAACGTGCAAAGTGAAGGGGAAGGATATGTGCTGGAAGTCTTTGCTGATTCCCGCCGTTCTACCCTAATTGCCAATCAAGCTATCTACATCAATGTCCAGAGTTTTGATTACTTGCAACTGCATCAGACGCCGGAAAAGCAGGCTTATTTTGATTTAGTCCAGGAGAACCGTCGGCTGAGGCTGATTCCTCTATCCAACCCGTTACAGGAGCAATCCGTCGAAACCCTCAACGCCGAAGCCTTAGAAGCCATGGTTACCCAAGTCCTCAATGCCCGGTGGGACGTACAAATTGATGATGAGGGCGAATGTCCTTTCTAATCGGTTTGGCTGTCCGAACAGAGCAAGTACAACAAGGCTCCCAGGCTACAGTTGTTTATGGCAGGGTTTCTGCTTTTTCCTCTGTTGTTAACAGCTGGGTATTTGCCGCCCTACTATACTCGGTCATTGCGGAGTGAATCTGAGGGAAGCGAAAACCAGAACAAGATTTTCCGCTGTTATTGGTGTATGCCTTTTATCCTTGACGACTGATTCGCTGGCATTGTCAAAAAACCCTGACAGTACACAAAACAGATGATGAGCCACAATAATCAAAGCACGATCACGAACCCTTAACCGCGTTGGCTCAAACATACAATTCATTTTCCTTCCAATGTCAGGCATGGTGCAGCCAAACCAAGGCACGCGCCGGTTTACTGCACAGTCCCCATGGTCTGATAGAAACACCCCGGTTTATGCCCGTGGGTACTTTGGCAACGGTCAAAACTCTAACGCCTGCTCAGTTAGAAGCGGCACAAGCACAAATTATTCTCGCTAATACCTATCATTTGCACCTGCAACCCGGAGAAGGGATTGTCCAGCAAGCGGGAGGATTGCATCACTTCATGGGTTGGCATCGCCCTATTTTGACGGATTCGGGCGGCTTTCAGGTTTTTAGTTTAAGTAAGTTGCGCCAAATTAGTGAAGAGGGTGTGGTTTTTCGTTCGCCTCGGGATGGACGATTGATTAATCTCACCCCAGAACGGTCAATCGCTATCCAAAATGCCCTAGGGGCGGATATTATTATGGCATTTGATGAATGTCCCCCTTATCCGGCGAGTCGTTCGCAGATTGAGGCGTCACTGGAACGAACGGATCGCTGGCTTAAGCGCTGTATCAATGCTCACACTCGTGCGGATCAGCAAGCGCTGTTTGGTATTGTTCAGGGTGGTGTTTATCTGGATTTGCGTCGTCAGGCGGCTGAGTCTTTGGTGTCTTTGGATTTACCGGGCTACGCCATTGGTGGGGTGAGTGTGGGGGAACCGGTGGAATTTATCCATGAAATCGTAGCAGCGACGGCACCGTATTTACCCGCCAATAAGCCACGGTATTTGATGGGGGTGGGGACGTATCGAGAAATGGCACGCGCGATCGCAGCTGGTGTGGATTTATTTGATTGTGTGATTCCCACGCGCTTAGGGCGTCATGGGGCGGCGTTGGTTCAGGGGGAACGGTGGAATTTGAAAAATGCTCGGTTTCGTGAGGATTTTACGGCGTTGGATTCGACTTGTCCCTGTTATTGCTGTCAGAACTTTAGCCGCGCCTATCTGAGTCATCTGGTGCGATCGCGGGAAGCTTTGGGCTTTATGTTAATCTCCCTGCATAATGTTACGGAGTTGATTCGCTTTACTCAAGGGATTCGAGAGGCGATTTTTCGGGATACCTTTACCACAGATTTTGCCCGGTGGCTAGGGGATGAGGTTGATATGACATCCTCCCAGCACTAAGTCAAAGATTATAGGGCGGGCTTCCCTTTTTCACAACAAAGATTTGCTCAATGTCTGCCATCAGCAACCAACGCACTTAAAGAATCGCTAATTTCTCCCGTGTTGAGATTCCCAAAATAGGTGATTTGGGTGGGGTAAGCAAACTCAATCTGACGCGCTTCAAATTCCTGTTTAAGCTGTAAATTAAGCTGCTGTTGGATATCCATATAGAGGTTGTAATCACTGCTCAAAACGTAATAGACAACCTCAAAATTTAAGCTAAAATCCCCGTAATCGCTAAAATGCGCCCGGTCAAAGGTAGTATTCTCCAAATTTTCAATAATACCTTGGACAATTCCGGGGATGCTTTGCAGCTTAGATTGAGAGGTTTCATACAGCACGCCAAATTTAAACGCTACCCGTCGTTTAGGCATCCGTTTATAGTTGCGAATCCGCGAATTAGTTAAATCGGTGTTGGCAAAAACGAGTTGTTCTCCACTTAAACTCCGCAGGCGGGTTGTTTTAATGCCAATATGTTCGACTGATCCGAGGAAATCATCAACAATGATAAAATCTCCCAATTCAAAGGGACGATCAAAGAGGATAGAGAAGTAGCTGAATAAATCCTGGAGGAAGCCTTGAGAGGCTAAAGCAATTGCCACACCACCAATGCCTAATCCAGCTACAACAGCGGAGATATCAAAACCCAGATTATCTAACAAAAAGACAATTCCCAGCGCCCAAATAGCAATCCGAGCCGCCGGAATCAACGCATCAAGCGCTTGCTCGACTGTTTCACTTTGGCGGCGAGTTAGCCAATAAAGCCGGAAACCGTATTCCACCAGAGAAACCAAGAGGCGAATTCCCAAAATCGTGGCAATAATCAACGTCAATGCATCAATCACCTGATCCAGAATCGGATGTAAGGTGAGATTGGCAATTGCCACATAAAACGTGCCAACGTAAAGCAGAGGAATCACGGCTCGCTCAACGAGCCGGATTAGGGAATCATCCAGTAGGGTTGTGGTTTTCGCCGCCCAATTTTTGAGCTGTCTTATAATCACTTTGCGGAGAATTTTGATCAGAAAAACCCCCACAACCAAAATGATTAAGGCGATGAGATAGTCGGCAACTTGATTGTCTAAAAAGGTAACCTGTAAAAAATCTAGCGTCATGAACTCCTTAAGCGAATGATACTGATCCTCATTAGGATTAACGGTTTTTCTCAATCAGGCATCAACCTTAAGACAGAAATGAAATTCCCTCCCCAAGACGGCGGGGAGGGTTAGGGAGGGTTCAAGTTAAGGTATTACTTTCTTTTTGACCTTAAGTTGACACCCATGGATATATCGTCTCCCTACACTGAGGAACCAACGACGCTTACATGATTCCTAATGCGTGTAGAACTCCTTGACCCGAAAAGTACTCAACGAATAGGGCAATAATGAAGCCTAGCATGGCTAGACGACCATTCCAAATTTCGGCTTGGGGGCTGAAGCCAAATCTCCAAGCATTGCGTTGTTCGGGACTGGTGAGGGTTTCGGGTGCTGGTGTAGTGGGTTGGTTTGTCATACTCTAATTCTCCGGTTAAGTTATCTATGATTGCCTTTGTAAATAAATGTAACGTTAATTGAGGCTAATGTTATCCCTCTTAGGTGAGAAACTTCTGGATTGTTTATCTTTCGTTATCGATGTTAGTGATGCTTCATTCACCTGACTCGCGCTCAAAATTTAGCTCCCCCTCGCATCCTCCTTAAAAAGGGGGAGCTTTTATTAAGGAAGGGTTTTAGCCTTCAGTTGACAAAGGCTTTGCGCTCCTACAGTTTCCAGTTGAGAATAATGCCATATCTGAATTAAAACTGGATTATTTACCATCACTCATCCGATCAAGTGTTAATTTTTCTGTGTCGTTCAAGGATGCTTCAGATTTTTTAGCTTTTTCGGCTTTATCAGCTATCGATTCCCATTTACGGCTTGCCTTTTTCCGTCCATATTCGATCGCCTGCTTTCTTTTCTCGGTTTTGCCGATCAATTCTTTGGTTGTCTCTAAGCCATCAAATGCCTTTTCTGACGCCTTTTTCGCTTGCTCAGCCCCTTTATCTAAATCTACAGATTCCTCAGATTGGGGATGAGCTGGGGTTAATTGTGCGGTTGGAGTTAGAGGGGTAGCTAAGGCGGCGCTATTATTGTTAATGATCGCTAAACCGAAAACTAGGCAAATTGGAATTAAGCACAAGGCGAGGATTTGACGCAGTTTGCTGAGTTGTAATTTCATGTTTAATAACGGCATAATAGTCTTTAAAGGGAACAGGGGACAGGGAATAGGGAACAGGGAATAGGCGATTTAAATGCACATCAGCTTATTCTTTTTTTTGGACTAAACCTACCCTGACAAGTCTATCAAATGGTTCTGGAGCTTGCATTATGGATGCTCTTGGCGTCTGTGGAGACTCTCCAGAACTCTGAGCATACTTTCCAATAGTGGCAATAAACCCCTACAATTTCCTTCATACTAAAGACAGAAAAAAGGAAAATTTGACCCTTCGTTTCGTTGGAGGGAACCTGGTTTTGACCCTTTGCTTCTCTCAAGAGCATCAGAATCTGGACAGCTCGGCGATCATTGCGTTAATGATTCCTACTTTTGCTATATTAGGGCTTGCTGCAAAACTGCCAAACCCTTATGGATCAAGGCTTTGAGTGGCATTGATATTTGCTCCTGTTCAAGGAGGGAGGGTTTAACCCTTTTATACCCTTGCACCGCTATCAGGGAAAATGTACTATGGCTCCCCCGGCTTCCCCGGCTTCCCCTGCTCCCCCGGCTTCCAGAACTCCCTACCCCCACCACCAGACTCCCTGCAGCAACCCCTATATTAGTGCGATCGCGCGATCGGTATAGTCGGGTAGATGAGGCGTTTTCCCATCTTGATCCGGAACCGCTTCGACAAAAACATCCTTATACTCCATCTGAACATTGCCAAAAATAGTCGCAAAGGCTACGTCAGCAGCATCTCGCCCTATCCCAATCCGAATGAACCCATTACAGGGGGCGAGTCTAGTAGGGTCAAACAAATACCAGCGATCGCCTAAATACGCCTCAAAATAAGCATGGAAATCTGGAGGTTCTAAATTGTAGGCATATCCAGTAACAAATCGAGCCGGAATATTTAACGCCCGACAAAAAGCAATCCCTAAATGGGCAAAATCTCGACAAACCCCCGCTCGTTCTGTTGCGGTATCATAAGCCGAGGTATGTTGATTGGTGCTACCTGACAAATAGGTGACGTTATCGTAAATCCAGTTACAGATAGCCGTAACTCGGGAATAGTCAGGAATCAAATCACCAAACTCATGCTGTGCCAGACGCATAAGCCGATCTGACTCACAGTAACGCGATGGGTAGAGGTAATGTAAGTTTTCTAATGGTAACTTAGCCGGAGGAATTTCCGCAATCGAACTGGGATCTTCATCCTGATAAGATAAATCCACAGTTGCTTGATAAGAAATCTGCAAGTCACCTGGGGATGCATTGATTCGTAGATATCGGTTTTCCATCACAGGAGTAACATACTCCTCATAATTCATGGATGGTTCTATTTGCAAGCTTTCTTGCAGGATTTTTTGAAATTTTTTCTCAACAACACTGAGATTAAAAATAAGGGTGCTACTTGCTGCAACACTATAGTTTAATTTACAGCCCAGATTGAATTTCATAATCTAAAGGAGAATGAGTTTTGAGTTTTTCTCTAGTAAAGTAAATTTGCCATTATTTTGCATTTATATTAATCTTCCTTAAGTCACATTTTTTAAATCGACAATATCGAGTATAATTGCGATAAAAATAGAATTTTTATTGAAAATAACAAATTATAAATTATAAATAACCAATGGCTAATGACGATCTTAGCGTTAACCTGTGCCCACCTACTTCTTAATCTTAAGAAGCTTTATGAGTCGGCTGTTTGGCGGCTGAACCCGAAGAGCGACATTGAGGAGGCTCGGCTAACACCGCGATGATTCCCACCCTTTTGGTTTCTAGGGTGGTATCGCTAAGCAAATCAACCACCTCTACTCCCAAAATCTCCTGGATTAGCTCTCTTAATAGAGGCTTGATCGCGGCATTCAAATCCGATCGCACCTGCTGGGTTAGGGCTTCCTCTCCCTGGTTAGCGAGTAACTGCTCTGGCTGAGTAACGGCATCTTCCAGAATAAGCGTAACTCTATTGCCTTGAATACTGCTAGTTATTTGGCTCGGTTGATGCCCAAGTTGCTCACGGTACAGTGATTGTACTTCTTGGGAGAGGTTGCGTTCCAACTGCCCACGGGTCGGAAGTGCTTTTTTTGACATAGACGTAACGGACGTAACGTAGAGGACGATAGCAATGAATTAGCTCAGATGGATGCTTGGAAATTAAGCGTATCACAAAATGTCACACTCAAACTCTTGATCGCACAGGTTGCATCTGCTCACGTCCACCAAGTCCTCTGGGAGCATTTTATGAGATGCATTAGTAGCCAAGATATGACCAATGGCGAATCACTATCTAGAGTAACAGTTGTTACAAAATCTTGACATTAGCTTTGTTAACCTAAGTAACAACCCCGAAAAAGGAAGCAAAATGCCGTGGGATCATCGGTTTGTATTCAGATTATCGAGGGAAATCCCCATTTGCGATCGCTGCTAGGTTGGCACTTGCAGCAGGCGGACTATTGGGTTTATCAATCCGCCACCCTCTATCAAGCCAGAGAGACATTCTACAATCGCCAACCCACTCTCGTCATTCTCGACTCTGACTTGCCCGATGGCGATGGAGTAGAGTTTTGCCGCTGGATTCAGCAGCAGCGACGTTCGTTAATTTTAATGCTGTCTGCCCGTAATCACGAAGCCGATATTGTCCAAGGGTTAAAAGCCGGTGCTGATGATTATCTGACTAAACCCTTTGGGATGCAGGAATTTCTGGCAAGAGTTGAGGCGCTGATTCGACGCATCCGGATGACGGCTGTACCAATGACGCTGGAATATGGTGATCTCAAAATTGATTTAGTCCAGCGCCGGGTTTGTTACCAAGGGGAGTTTGTTGATTTAACGCCTCAGGAATTTAGTTTGCTCTACGTCTTAACCCAAGCTGAAGGACTACCATTGAGTCGTTCTGAATTACTACGTCGGGCGTGGCCCGATGCTATTGACAATCCCCGTACTATTGATACCCATGTCCTCTCGTTGCGTAAAAAAATTGAAACTGATCCCCGACAACCGAGTTTAATTCAAACGGTACGGAATGTCGGTTATCGGTTTAATCCAGACATGCTGGAGAGGAGCCAATCAACTGTAGGAGGACAAGAGAATAATTATCCGACTTCTCGATCCAATGCCGCACCCGTAGCCGCGAGTACAGCTTGGGGGCAATAGTTCCAGGTGCAGGGGAAGCAATGTAGAGACGCGATGCAAGAAGCGTCTGGGAGTTAAGTGTTGCAGTGACTCAGGGCGGGTTTTGAACAAAACAAATGTTATTATCAATAGCTTGCGCGAAATCCCTAAACCCGCCCCTATACTCACTCGTCATGCCTTATGCGCCAAGTGAAGGGTCAAAACTCCTCTACCCCCCACTCTTGAGCCGCTTGCGCTTGGGCTTTTACTAAGGAATCTCGTAACAGGTTCCAGTCCATATTAGTCGCTGATGTATCTTGCATGAGCTGACCTGTCTGTAAATACAATATCCGATTACAGAAGAGTTTAGCCATGTCTAACTGATGATTAACCATTAAAACGGTAATCTGATCCTGATCCGCCATGTCAGCCAAGACACCCAGAACATGAGAGGCTGTCCCCGCATCGAGGGCGGATGTGGGTTCATCCAGTAAGATAATTTGGGGTTGACAAATTAAAGCCCGCGCGATCGCAACCAGTTGTCGCTGTCCGACTGAAAGTTGTAATTCGGTGCGTTCCAGCCAATTTTCTGGGATGTGAAGCCGTTCCCCATAGGTTTGAATCCGTTGTGCGATCGCGGATTTTCCTAGCTGCTGTAACACCAATGGATAAGCCAGCGCCTCCCGTACCGTCATTCCCAATAATTTTGGTTCTTGGGGAACCAGCATAATTTGCCGTCGTAACTGAAGCACAGGAATAGTCTGAATCTCTTGATTATCCAGATAAATCTTACCGCTGGTTGGCTCACTCAATCGGTTCAACAGCCGCAGCAGTGAACTTTTGCCTGCACCAGACGGACCAATTAAGGTTATGCGATCGCCTTTAGCTACCTCAAAAGAAATATCACCCAGAATAGTGGTTCCTGGAATCGCCCCTTTAGCTGATGTGACAAAACTCACTTGCTTCAGTTGGAGTTGAGCAACCGTCGGGGATAATGAATAATCATATACCATGGGCGAGTTCATTCTTAACTAGAGGTACAGTCTCATGGTTACAAAATAGCGAAGGTGAAAGCCCCCGTATTTCAATCGGGGGATGAAACCGAGCGATGCGTCCTTTTGCAGCAACTTTAGTTGCGAGTCATTTCATCCTGATAGCACTTAACCAATAATGTAGTATAATACCAACAAACATTGCAAGAAATCGAAGCAAGTGTTTAACCTAATTTACGAGTTTAAGTTAAAACCAACTGGCGCTCAAATAGCCACTTTTGAGGAGTGGCTAGAACAATGTCGTCGAGTGTATAACTACGCTCTAAGTGAGCGAAAAGATTGGGTGAACTCTCGTAAATGTCCGATAAATGCTTGCTCGATTAAAAGCGAGTACATCATACCTGCCGACAGAAAAGCACCCACCTATTCCAGCCAGTGTGGAAGTCTCACCCAAGCTAAAAAGAATATCCCTGAACTCAAGAAAGTACACTCACAAGTGCTACAACAAACCCTTAAACGTTTGCAATTGGCATTCGAGGGAATGTGGAAGAATGGGAGAGGCTTTCCACGGTACAAGAAAGCAGGTCGGATGCGGTCATTCGTATTTCCCAGCTTGAGCAATCAACCCATTGAAGGGAGTCATGTTAGGCTACCCAAGATGGGATTAATCAAATTCAAGCAATCCCGTTCAATACCTGAAGATGCAGTCATCAAACAGGCGCGGGTTGTGAGACGGGCATCCGGCTGGTATGTACAACTAACCCTGCAATGGAAAGTAGATGTACCGGAAATCAATCCATCGGGTACGTCAATAGGAATAGATGTCGGTATCAGCCATTTTGCCGCCGTGTCTAATGGGCGATTGTTCGCCAATCCACAACCGTTTAAGCGACTAGAACGCAAGCTTAAATCGCTGCAACGAAAAGTAACTAATAAGCGGTTCGGGTCAAACAATCGCGCCAAGGCACAAGCCAAGGTGAGCCGACTACATGAGCGGATAGCCAACACCCGAAAAAATTACCACTGGGAGTTAGCCCATAACCTCTGTGATTGGGCGGAAATGATATTTGCCGAACAACTCAACCTGAAGGCTCTCTCGCGGGGATTCCTCTCCAAACACTGCCTAGATGCAGGTTGGGGGCAGTTTCTGGATATCCTTTCCCAATGTTGTTTCAAGCGAGGGGTGTACTTCCAGAAAGTACCCGCAGCGGGAACCAGTCAGACCTGTCCCAAGTGCCTAAAAGAGACAGGCAGAAAGAAACTCTCACAGCGGGTACACAAATGTCAGTTTTGTGGGTACACCTGCGATAGAGATGTAGCAGCCGCCAAGGTAGTAGAAATTAGAGGATTGCAAGCCGTGGGACACACGGTGGGTAAGCTTTCTGAGGGTAAAGGTCACGTCCTGGAAGACGCTAAACTCTGCCTCCCTACGACGGAAGAATCACCCACGCTTTCAGCCGGGTGAGTGTCAACTATTGTTCTCCTGATTCGTCTACTTCTCTGACGTTTCCCACATTTACGGTAGTTTCTGCCCGGGCAATCACATCTTTAGCTAACCTTTCACTAAATCCCACCGTAAACGCGATCGCAAAATAAAATAATTCCTCTTTTCTACCTGTAGCATTGGTTGGGTTCGTATCTAGGGGAACAAGTCCAGAACTAATCAAGGCATACATAAAAACACCAAATGATGCTCCAATTACTGGCTTAAATGCCCCGATTAAAAATGGAATGATTGGATCGAGAATTTCTCGAAACTCTACATCAAATTCCTTAAGTCTAATTAAAATACTGACCACACTCCCCAACGCTCCAGATGCCCCAACCACAAACACTCGGAAAATAACTTGAGAATCTTCTGGAGATAAAGAAATATTTTCCAAACCAAAGGGCAAGGTTATGGTTAATTGGTTAGCCGCTTGATTTTGTTCCTTCATTAATTGAAGTTGATCCTTGACATCATCTAGCGATGCCAAGGTTGATTCAATCGTGCTGATTCTTTCTTCCAGCGTTTGACCGCTTTCCCCAGCAACTGAGCTTAACGCTCTTTGTGGAGCCTCCATACCTGCTAAGGTTTGTTCTATTTCCCTGCGTTCATTGCTAATTTTCTCCAAGGATTGACTAACTTGGGCTATTTCTGAAGTTTGAGTTCCATAATTCAAAAAATAAACAGAAGAAACCAGCGCAATAATCCCCGCCAACGAAAAAGGGAAACACAGTCCGATGATTACTTTGGTTGGTACTGAATCTAAATAGTAAATATCGATAAAAGTATTATAAATTGATCGTCTTAGTATGATAAAAAATGATTCGTGTCTCCGTAACGAGCGCAACAGTCTCAGGCGGGTTCGTTTTACCAGAGAAATACTAGCTTTGCCATCCACAACAAATTTAATCGCTGGAATTAAAACATCAATGATACTGGTAAGTTCAAGAACTCTTGGTTCATGTCCTTTGTCAACTTGCTTCTTTTTTATACTCAGTCTTTCAAGCCTCTGAATAAAGACTAAAATACTAGAAGTTTCGTCAAGAATTTCTTGGCGAGACTTTGGCAATTTATCAATATTTGTTTCTTTATTGACTAATTCATTAACTAATTGCATAATTTCTTGCTTTTTGATAGCGAAATTATGCATATAGTCTTGAGTTGAATTCATTCTAGGCTTCCCGATACATCATCGTTCCCAGGCAGAGCCTCCCTTAATTTTCAAGGGAGCAAACCTTGACTAAAAACCGTCCAAATTGTCCAACCATCTACGAGTAATAACAATAGCGTCAATCCTAGCAAAATTAGATACATCCAAGGTTGTGCCAATGGACGAATATCGGTGGTATCGATACCTGTATAAGTTTCTACTAATTTAACTAACCGAGCAAATCCCACCACACGCATGGGTAGTAAATACGCCTGAGCCGATGACTGACTCACAAAATAGTAAACCAATCCTCCTTGTCCCGTCGTCCGCATTTTTAAATCTTTAACATCCGCCCAAGGTAACTCCCAACCCTTACGGAAAAAGCGGGGAACCCATTTCGGATAAGTCACCTGAATTTTCTCATCATCCACAATTACTCGTTCACTCAACGCCCCATAAAGCGCTAATAACCCCAAACCAATTCCTCCCCACAACAATGCTGACGGTACAGATGCCGAAGACACTTGAGCTAAAAAGGGTAGAGGTACAGTGAGCGCCACGTATAGACTCAAAAGAGTGATCCGAATTAAGGGAGAAAGGCGAAACGTGGACGGACTAGGCGGAGTTTGTTGTTCTAATTTTGATAGAGTTTCAATGTTTGATGACATAGGTTTAAATTTGTCTTTATTTCCAAATTTCACAAGCTAAATCAACCAGCATTTCTAGCTTATTATTGTATTGTACTGGCATATCTGGCATATATTCTCTGATATACTTCTCGAATCTTGAAGGATTGTAAGGGCTACTCGATTTTTTAGTAGATACTCTTGCTCTGCCCTCTGGTATGTGCCGAAGCCTTTCGGCATCACTCCAATCATCGGTAGTCTGGACTAACATTTTAACTACTTGTTTAGGTTCTTGGGAAGGAAGTCTAGGCAATCTGGGGAGTTTCAAGTAAAGACGAGGAATATCTTCTGTGTTAAAGAGACAAAACTTTGCACAATAATTATTAGTATTTGTTCCATAATAAATAATTTTATTATCGTTTTTGTCGGAAATTTCTTGTATGTCCTGGTCAAGATCAATAATTCTCTGACCAATATTCAAAATTATTGTTGTTATTTCTTGCTCAGGACATTGTTTTAATATACGCTTAAGTTCCTTAAGAGAATTATTTTCAGATTTGGAATTCATTTTTTCTTATTTCACCAGTTCTTTCTTTTATCATAAGGATGAGATAAATGGATAGGGGTGCAAGCTTTCATCTGTGTCAACTTAAGGTGAAAAGCTTTTCCCTATGAGATTTTGAATCTCGTCCCCAATTTATTAAGCCACCTAACTAAAGCCGTTCGAGTTCCTTGTTCCCTCCCCTTAATAAGGGGAGGGTTAGGGAGGGGTCTATCTCGATGTATTGGGGATTTTTCATCTTAACTTGACACCAATGTAAGCCTTGCGCCCCGGAGAGCGTTTTCCAACTCGATGTAGTACATCCCATCTTTCCCAATACTGCTCGGATAAGTTCTAAGTTAATTTTTTCTTCCCCTGCTCCCCCTGCTCCCCCTGCTTCCCCAACTCCCTCAGCTCCCCCAGCTCCCCCCATCTCTGTTCCGGTGTCCACACAGCATCCTTCCCTTGTCCCCAAAAGCCGTCATATTTTGTCACCTGAACATCCCCTAAAACCTTCGTCTGACAGGCTAAACGACGATTAGCCGTAGGAGAATGGGGCGGGAGAGAACGTCTCGCCTTATCCTTCCAGTTCGCTTCTGAAACCTCCCCTTCTACCTCAACCGCACAAGTACCACAGCTACCAATTCCCATACAGTTGATAATTTTGGCATTGCCGTTGTAAAGCGCTACACCATTCGCCAGTAAAACTTTGCGTAAATTACTGCCTGGGTCACATGTAAATGTCTTCCCTTGAGCTTTTACTTTAGGCATTGATGATTTATCTATCTTAGTTACTACAGCTTTCTTTTTCTAGTTTACATTTCTTTACAATTTACACAACCATCCTCACTTATGACTTCCCAAACCCCCAACCCCATCTGGATTTACGACACAACACTGCGGGACGGTTCCCAGCGTGAAGGACTCTCCTTGTCCATCGAAGACAAACTCCGCATCGCCCGCCAACTCGACCAATTAGGGATTCCTTTCATCGAAGGCGGTTGGCCCGGTGCTAATCCTAAAGACGTGCAATTTTTCTGGCGACTCAAAGAGGAACCCCTAATCCAAGCAGAAATTGTCGCCTTTTGCTCAACGCGACGCCCTCATAAAGCGGCAGCTGATGATCCGATGCTACAAGCTATTTTGGCAGCAGGGACACATTGGGTCACTATCTTTGGTAAGTCTTGGGATCTCCATGTCACTGAAGGGTTGGGTACTACCCTCGACGAAAACCTGGCAATGATCCGCGATACCATAGAATATCTCCGCAGTCAAGGGCGGCGAGTGATTTATGATGCCGAACATTGGTTTGATGGGTATAAAAATAACCCAGATTACGCCCTGAAAACCCTGAAAGCTGCTATGGATGCGGGGGCTGAATGGTTAGTCTTTTGCGACACCAATGGCGGGACTTTACCTCATGAAATTGGTTCCATTGTCCGAGATGTCATCGAAAGCCTAGAACTTAAGACTCAGACGCGCCATGGCGCGTCTCTACATTCACCTCAATTGGGCATTCACACCCACAATGACTCCGATACCGCCGTGGCTAATGCTTTGATGAGTGTGGTGGAAGGCGTCTGTATGGTTCAGGGAACTATGAACGGCTATGGCGAACGCTGTGGTAATGCTAATCTGTGTTCCTTAATTCCTAACTTACAGCTCAAGCTAGGGTATCACTGTATTCAAGAGGAACAATTAGCCACATTGACTCAAGTGAGTCGTTCAATTAGTGAAGTCGTCAACTTAGCTCCCGATGACCATGCTGCATTTGTGGGTCGGTCGGCGTTTGCCCATAAAGGCGGGATTCACGTTTCCGCCGTCGAACGAAATCCACTCACCTACGAACATATCCCACCCGAACAGGTGGGGAATCAGCGGCGGATTGTAATTTCTGAGCAATCCGGACTCAGTAACGTTTTGGCAAAAGCCAAGAGTTTTGGACATGAACTCCACAAACAAGACGCCGCCTGTCGCCAAATCTTAGGACGCCTGAAAGAGTTAGAAAATGAGGGCTATCAATTTGAAGCCGCCGAAGCCAGTTTTGATTTACTGATGCGAGACGCCCTAGGACAGAAGCAGCAGCACTTTGACCTGAAAGGGTTTCAGGTTCACAGTGACATGCTCCAAGGTATCGGTACACCTTACAGTAATGCTATGGCGACGATTAAGGTCACGGTTAATGGTGAGGATATTTTAGAAGTGGCTGAAGGCAATGGACCCGTGTCAGCACTGGATGCCGCGTTACGGAAAGCGCTGGTGCGATTCTATCCAGAGATAGGAACGTTTTACCTGACCGACTATAAAGTGCGGATTCTAGATGGTGCGGCTGGCACATCAGCGAAAACTCGCGTGCTGGTGGAATCGAGTAATGGCAAGCAGCGCTGGACGACAGTGGGTGTTTCCGCCAATATCCTAGAAGCGTCTTATCAAGCGGTGGTTGAGGGGATTGAATATGGTCTGTTGTTACAGTCTGCCGTGAAGACAGCGGTTGAACAGAACGTGTGAACTATAGGAGAATCTAAGCCAACTGACTTAGATTCTCTTAACCCATAAAGAAAGTCCTAAGCTTTATCGCGACAGCTATAATTTTTTCTTACCCAGCTCCCCCAGCTCCCAGACGCGCTTTTGAAGCGTCTCTACATGCTCCCTCAGCTCCCCCAGCTTCCCTTAACGGCAGCAATTCTAGGCGCAATAGTAGTGATTACCGTACATTTTCCCAAAAGGGCTTGCGTAAATGCCCTCGGATGAGTTACAAAGGTATAGTAATGCTTCCTTGCCGAGCGCCAACTCTACGAACCGGCAAAATTTAAAACAGGAAGCGTTTTTTTGATCCAAGCATTTGCAAAAGTTACTTCGAGAAAATTGAGAGTATGACTCAGCAAGTTACTCACCCCATGGTGAAGATGCAGCGTCAGGTGCGTTCACTCGTGGAATCCAAGATTATCAAACCTAGCGATAGTATATGGAAAATCGCCCTGCTTTATGGCGACGAGTGGTCGTTCTGGAAAAAGGAACTCATAGAATTTGGCTTCACCATGCAAGATCCAATTGGTGACTTACTCGCCGTGGAAGCATGGGATGAAGAATAGAGATCCTGATGCCTTACAGATAAGAGCGATTACGCCAGCCAACCCTCTAGTGACAGGCGGCTAAAGCTGCTGCGAGTTCTTTCGCCGTTTGGTAGCGATCGCCAACTTTGAGTTGACACACCCGGTCGATTACTTCCCGTAATGGGGGAGCGATCGTGGGTGCTTTGGACAAGTCAAACCCATAGCCTAAACTACGGCGGCGATAAAATTTAAGCGGAGTCATCCCGGTTAACAGAAAAATCAGGGTTGGACCAATGGCATAGAGATCGGATTGAGTGACTGGAGTCCCTCGGTCTTGTTCTGGGGCGCTATACCCTTCAGCACCAATTCGAGTTCCTGGCATTGTCCCGATCTCTTTGACGGCGCCAAAATCAAGAACAACAATGCTGTTGTCTCGATGACGCACCATTAGATTCGCGGGTTTAATATCCCGATGGATCAATGGCGGATCGCTCGAATGAATATAGTCAAGAACATGACAGGTTTGAATCATCCAGTCAATGGCTTGATCTGGAGTGACAGGTCCTGCCATCAAAATCCGTTGCTCCAAATCTTGTCCGTGGATGAGCGACATGGCTAAATATTTTTTACCCCCTTCCATAAAAAAGTCGTAATACTGGGGAATTCCGTCATGATGTAAAGCTTTTAGGGCACGCGCCTCTCGCTCAAACAGTTCTTGGGCTTTGGCAATTTGTGCCATATCGGCATTCATTTCCTTGAGGACGAGTAACGTTGGGCCTCCCTCAATTTTGCCTGTACTATCCCAGGCGAGATAGGTTGTCCCCATTCCCCCCTGTCCCAGGGTTCGTAACACTTGATAGTGGCGGATAACCCGTTGTACGGGGACTAAGGGTTGACCACAGTGAATACAAAATAAATTACCGGGAGGATTGCCCGGGTGAGTGCAAGACAGTTTAGAGTTAGGCGTTGGAGAGACTAAGCCAGAACTTGGCACAGAAACCGGGTTAAGTTCAAATTTGAGCATCGGTCCTTCTCGAGCCAGCCGAATCAGGGCTTGATTCGGTATCATTTCTCGTGACACCAAGACTCCATTGAGAAACGTGCCGTTGGTTCCCTGATTAACCAACTGCCATTTATGTCCAGATCGGGCGGGGGTGACTCTCAGTTCTAGGTGATGCCGAGACACTAACGGATTGTTGAGAATCACGTCATTATCTGGCGATCGACCAATACGAATTGTAGACTGGTTGTGGAATTTCCACTGTTGTAATGGAGTGGATGCCTGCGGATGTATAAGGGTCAGCGTGACCATAGTCCTCAGTTTTTTGTTCTTAACTCAGGGCTTGTCTCAACGTATTCGCGGGAGTCCCTTGAGCCAAGATCTGGCTCTTGCCACCCGGTTTGGTATTGGTGGTTTACTATTCAGACTGATTACTGGTACTGGTTGCATAAGAGATAATCTAATCCTTTATTAAAGTTAGTCGCTCCCGTCCTTTCCTTTACGGGGACTGGGATTCCTATGAGTCCTTGATGAACCCACCGATGCACCTCTTTTTTTAGTAACTTGTGTAGTTCGCTTACATTTCTGGAAGCTAAGGCTTACCTCGCTGTCTACACCATCAGTCTTTTTCCTCTAATTCAGTTGTGTCATATCATGTCCGGTAGCATCGGACATAAATTGTGTTAGCTAAGTTTAAAATTGTAAAGACTTTCAATCCCTTACTTTTTCCTGTGTTCCCTGTTAAGAGTTCCCTGTTCCCCAAAATGATGTGCAGATAGGCATAAGATGCGTCTCTACACCAGGGGGAAACACGGGAAGAAAACCATCAAGAGATTTGGGTACATCGGTTGATTTTAACTAACTAATCACAGATGACCAACTTCCTATCACCAACTCCGTTGCTGAAAATTAGGTCGCACTTTTACTCGGATGAGTATCGCGGTGATGTTGTCATGACCATTTTGCTCATTGGCTAGGTCAACTAACTGTAGGATACCCTGCTCAAGGTTAGCGCGAGAACTGAGCAAAGGAGCGAGGTGGGTCTGCCAGTGATTCTCTATTAGTTCATTATCCGACAAACCATCGGAACACAAAATGAATAAGGTATCCTCATTGAGTTCCAAAAAGTTAATGTCAGGATTGACAAACTGGTCACTGCGTGGTCCTAGGGCTTGAGTGAGCTGATAGGCATCGGGGCGAGAATAAGCGATCGCCTCTTCGACGCCGCGTTTAATTTCCCGTTGACCGACTTCATGGTCTACGGTGAGTTGCTCTAAACCGCCTTTGCGGGTTAATCGATAGAGACGGCTATCACCCACATGAGCGATCGCGACTTTGGTATTCTGAACCAACATCATTGCCAAGGTAGTCCCCATGCGACCACTGCCTGAGCGAGCATTTTGTTGGTTGACATCATAAATCTCCTGATTGGTTAGGCGAACAGCTTCGCGAATAGTCTCTTGTGTGGGTAACTCTTCCTGCCAATGGTCTTGAAAATACGCCTCCAGCTTCTCCACCGCCATGGAACTAGCAACTTCTCCGGCTGCATGTCCACCCATTCCATCACAAAGAATATAAAGACCACGAGCGTCTAAGGTTCGACCAATGGGGGTTTCGTGCTTTTTAATCTGTGCTTGAATGCCAAAGCAGTCTTCATTGTGATCCCGTTGGCGACCAATATCCGTGCAACCAACATCGTCAAGGCTGAGTAATTGCATCGGTAGCACAACCGTAGGACCCCCATCGTCATAGGTACCAACCGTGTCTCCTAGGGGCATTCCCAGCAAACTCATCGCCTCTTCAGATGTATGATCAGCCATATCTAAGGTAACCGTCGTTGCTTGTTCTTCTTGTGCCTCTTCTTCGGCGTGAGCGATCGCTTCTAACTCAGATCGCAATTGGTCAATCGTGGTAATTTCTTCGGTACACATCTGCCGGAACACCGTCCCCAATGAGGTCAGTTGAGTCCGTTGCGACTGGTTAAATAACAGCCGCCACATTTGCCCCAAATCCTCTAACGTGGGCGGTTCATCTTCGGGATCATGGTAGAGGCGGGCTAACCCCAACACCTGGTCTTCATCAACTCGTAAATTGTTAATTTCCAATAGACTTTGGCAACAATTCCAAGATTCAAGTGCCTGCCAAAGTCTTGCCATTTCATCGAGCCAGTACAATAGCTGTAACGTAGATAACTCTTCACTCCCCCACAAATCACTAAGGAGTTGCCATCCTGAGCGATCTTGGATCAACATCACTGCCTGATTATCCTGCTGCCAAGCATCATGAACCTCTGGCACAGTGGGATAATGACTTTGTTTCAAGGCTAAATAGGGTTGTGCGATCGCCGGAATTCCCAAAATTGACGAGGATGGGGACGGAAATTCCCCAGATTGTTGTTCCAGTAGGGCTTCCAGAAGTGATTTCTGAAAGGGCTGGCAGTCCAAAACTTGGACAGACGTTTCTGAGCCGACTGGGATATTTGCTAGAGTGTCGCGATTTAGGGGTTCTATGAGTCGGTAACGTTGTTGAACATCCAGATAGGTGATCGAGTAAGTATTGTAGGAAGAACTTGCCTCAGACGTTGCCGTCGATGATGCTTCGCTTAGATTTGGCTCTAACTTATTCGTCTGTGATGTTGCTGGGATCTCTTGATCGGGTTCAACCGTTGATTTTGCCATCAAGGTAGAACTCTTTGCCGTTTCTGGCTGATCCATTTCCTGCGCCAGAGTATCAAAATCGGTTTTGGGAGCACAGGGAATTTCTCCGGATGTCGGTTCACTCTCCTGGGTTTGTGTAAGTTGAGCTGATGACTCCAGATCCGCGTTGCTAGCGATTGGCTCAGCATCGGCTGAGGAACCCTCTAAATCATCGGTTGAGGTGACGCCATACTCCGGCTCTTTGGCAATAATCGCCCACCAAACCGTTCCTGTAAACGCACCACAATTATGGCAAGTTTCAGCATTAACAGGAACTTGGGTGTCGCATTCTGAACACACTTTATGGATCAAGGAAGTTCCACATCGCTGACAAAACTTGTGAGTATTCGGGTTTTCAAAATGACACTGGGGACAAATTAACATAACGGAACTTCCTCAATTCCTATCAGGTTTCTAAGGCTTTACTATGAGCTAGCTGCCATCTAGTTTGCCACGCCAGAATCCAAGGTTGCAGCTTTTAAGGGGGTTGTTTATCCAGTGTAAAGGCGCAGGGAAGCAGTATTGACAAGGGAGTTAAATCAAAACTCACACCTCAAAACTCAAAACTTCCCCTGTTCACCAGTTTTTGGAGACAGACAAGTTCAGTGGGCGTCAGATCACGCCACTGACCCGGTTGCAACCCAGAAAGACGCAGGTGCGCGATCGCGACTCGTACTAGTCGTAGGGTGGGAAATCCCACGGCTGCGGTCATACGCCGTACCTGACGGTTACGCCCTTCGGTCAAGGTGATTTCTAACCAGCAGGTGGGTACAGTTTTCCGAAAGCGAATCGGGGGATCGCGAGGTGGTAGAGCGGGTTCTTTTCGTAATCGCTGCACTTGAGCTTTTCTTGTACGGTAATCTTTAATCACTACACCCTGGCGCAACTGATTCAAGGCAGCTTCATCGGGAATATGTTCCACTTGCACCCAATAGGTACGGGGATGTCGAAAGCGGGGGTTAGAGAGTCGGTGCTGCAAGCGTCCATCATTGGTCAACAAGAGCAATCCCTCGCTGTCTCGGTCAAGGCGTCCGACGGGGTAAACCGACGACACCGGAATGTAGTCTTTGAGAGTTCGACGAGGACTCTCCTCCCTATCCGTAAACTGACTTAAGACATCGTAGGGTTTGTAGAACAAAAGGTATCGATACACATCTTCAATCTTAACCGTTGTCAGTTGGAAGCTTCATCTTGGGACAGGGGTAAATAATCATTAAACCGTTGCTGGTCATAGAAGTAAAGCGTGCGAATTGGGTAAGGAATATTAATGTCGGCGCGATCAAAGGCTTTTTTTATGGCAATAATGGCTCGGGTTTGCACCTGACGTACTCGTTGCTGCTGGGGCAATGTCCAGTAGCGGACGACGAAATCGATGGAACTATCGCCAAAGCTGACTAAATCGATTTCTGGTGTTGGATTGGACAATACACCCTCCACCTGAGTAATGGTTTCCTCTAGGAGTTGAGCCGCTTCAGACAAGGGAGTGTTGTAGTCAACTCCAACACCTAAATCCGTTCGTCGCTGTCCGTAAGCTGTTCTGACTTGCACCGCACTGGTAAATACCGTTGCATTCGGTAGGAGAACTCGTTCGCCTTGATAGGTACGAATTTGGGTGGTACGGATGTCAATCTTCTCCACCGTTCCTTCATACTCTTCAATAATCACCTGATCGTTGATGCGAAACGGTTCTTGCACCAGTAACAGCACCCCAGCTAAAAAGTTTTTGAAGATATCTTGAAATGCAAAACCGACGGCGACTGAACCCAACCCCAGCGCCGCGATAATGTCACCAAGCCGCAAGCCAGGGAAGGCGATAACACTAGCGGCTAAAACGCCAACCACCCACGTTGCTACATAACTCATTTTCGCCAGCAGCAGTTGCAGCGATTGGCTGCGGATTGTACGCTCTCCTATCTTAGCGGTAACTTGCTGGATACCATCGGCGCTGTAGCGAGTCAACAGGACAATGATCACTCCGCCGATAAGTCCGGGCAAAACCTCAATGGTCGAGCCAAGGAGATTGAGTAAACTGGATTGGATTTGTTGAATGAGACTGTTCACAAGTCGATCACTAAAGGTTTAGACTGACTGATAAAGATCTTCGCCGCGAAAGTTTCCCACCTGTGTAATGGGTCAAGACGTCACTAGTCAGGATAAAATCGGCGACTAGTCGGTACGACGACGGAGGACGGAACCAGGAAATTCTCCTGCTTGAGTTCACCGGAGTAAAGAAGCTGAACAAAGCCTCTACATCCCTCATCCTTTCACAACGAGTCTGTGCCGGGTGAGAAAATTTCTCGAAAATTCAGCTAAAATGCTGACATAACCTGGCTGAATCTAGCTTATTATTCTGGCACAAGCCAAGGATGTTTCCGGGGGAGTGGGTATTGTCCCTCTTTGCGGATGTCTTACCTGAGAGTACATTGTAGGTAACACGTACTGCCAGACAAAGCGGCTTGAGGACAAGCCTCGTTTGAGGAAATCTGAAAGGTGGCTTAGATATAACTTTATGCAAATTCAAGCCCGGTGTTACCCACAACGCTATTGAAAAAGGCTCTCTTGTCATTCTATTTGCCACCTTAATTCGTTCATTAACCTTCTCGTGAAAGTTTAAAAACCTATGGGATCTCTTTGGTCGTATATTTTTGCACTGATTTTAATCGGCGGCGGCTACGGTATCGGTTCCGCCAAAGTTATCAATCAGGGCAATCAAGCTATAGTTGAACGTTTGGGGAAATATAAGAAAACTTTACAGCCTGGACCGAGTGTGGTTTGGCTTTTTTTGGAACGTATTGCCGTGGAGGAAACCACCCGTGAACAAGTTTTAGACACCGAACCCCAGCAGGCAATCACGAAAGATAATATTTCTGTGGAAGTCGATGCGGTGGTGTACTGGAGAATAAACAACCTCTATAAAGCCTACTACGATGTTGAAGATGTAAAAGAAGCAATTACAAATTTAGTGATTACGACATTACGGTCTGAAATTGGCAGAATGGATTTAGATGAAACCTATTCATCCCGCTCCGAGATCAATAAGCATTTGTCAGTTCATCTCAAAGAGGCTGCCGATAGCTGGGGGGTAGAGATTATCCGCGTGGAAGTCCAAGAAATTAAACCTCCCCAGACAGTGTTAAACTCCTTGGAGAAGGAACGGGCAGCAGAAAGCCAGAAAAAAGCGGCGATTTACGAGGCAGAAGGAGAGAGAGAAGCCGCTATCGCCCAGGCAGAAGGGACGGTGAAATCCCTCGAGATGATCTCAAAAGCGCTGCTAGAAAAGCCTAACAGTCAGGAAGTGCTAAAGTATTTGATTGCCACTCGTTATGTGGAAGCTAACGAGAAGTTGAGTGAAAGTAGCAACTCCAAAATTGTGTTCATGGACCCCAAAGCCTTGACTGAAGCGATGACTGATTTAATGGAAATTCCGGAATTACCAATTAAGAGGGATGGCGGAAATGGCTCGAATTAAGCCTTCGGATCAGTAATTCAAAAGATATTTCGGAATCTGACCTTCACGACATCTGTGACGGAATAAAATGGGGAAAATGGGGAAGGTAAAGTTTTGTGTAGGAGTGTAGGAGCTGTTTTCACTATTATCGTTTATTACCTCCCCAAGATACAACTCGCGCCCGCCCTGAGTTGGTGCAAAAATTCACTCAAAACTCTCCTATCCCCTTCATCTGTGTGGTCAAGACAGGCGTTCCGTCGGCACATCTCTACTGATGCGTGACTTTTGTCACCGTAATCAGGTTACGTCAGCCGAATCTCTAGTCAGCTTCATCCTCCTCAGATGTCGGAGTATTCATCTCTTCTTTAAAACCTTTAAGGGTTTTTCCTAATGCGCGACCCATGTCTGGAATCTTCTTGGGACCGAAAATTACTAGCGCGACAATCCCAATAATCGCTACTTCGGGCCATCCTAAGCCAAACATACTCGTCTGCTCCTGTAGACTCTGTTTACCTATCATATATAGCCTGAGACTATCTTGTGGAAACGGTTATTTGGTGGAGATGGGTCTTTTCGCAATACCAAAGGGATGAGAAGCTGATATCCTATACCTACCCCCCTTATCCTGATGGGTTGAGCGTTAACGTTTAAGATTCAAAGAATGTCAGTAACCACCAAGCCTTCCCTGCGAGAGCAACAACACCCCCTGATTTGCCAATTAGCCGACTGTATTGAAGCCAATTGGCGGCGTTACCTGGATTTGTCGCCCTATCAGCTTCCCGCCGAGTTAGGCTATGTTGAAGGACGCCTAGAGGGTGAGAAACTCACGATTGAAAACCGTTGTTATCAGACGCCACAGTTTCGCAAAC
Source organism: Coleofasciculus sp. G1-WW12-02 (assembly GCF_040219735.1). Lineage (NCBI taxonomy): Bacteria > Bacillati > Cyanobacteriota > Cyanophyceae > Coleofasciculales > Coleofasciculaceae > Coleofasciculus > Coleofasciculus sp. G1-WW12-02. The sequence goes on from NZ_JAVJRX010000045.1 coordinate 98,801, forward strand.
TGCATTTGGAATTGGCAAAAGTGGGAACAATGCTCGATATTCTCCACTGTGTCATGTTTCCCCGTCCAGAGTACAATCTACCCATGTTTGGCTGCGATTTAGTCGGCGGACGAGGGAAAATCAGTGCTGCGATCGCAGACCTCTCTCCGGTGAATGCTAAACGTATCTTACCCGACGCCTATCGTCAACCGTTACAGGCTTTACCAACTCCTCATTTCCAAGACGCCCGTGATTTGCCAGAGTGGGGCGACATTTTTTCGGAATTTTGCATTTTTATTCGACCCAATAATCCTCAAGAGGAACAGCAATTTTTATCGCGAGTAGAGAATTTTCTCCAAATTCATTGTACTCATGCAACTAATGCTACACCCGTTTCGGCTGAAGACCAAGCAGAAATTGTAGCCGGTCAGCATTATTATTGCACCAAACAGCAGAAAAATGATAAAACCCGTCGTGTGCTAGAAAAAGCCTTTGGCGCGGATTGGGCAGATAATTACATGACTACCGTATTGTTTGACTTACCATCTGGGTGATTTGTCATTTGTTGATTGGGAAACCTCTTCCCCTACTTCTAGAGGTTCCACGCCTTACGTCTCTACTCCCCCGGCTCCTGGAGCTTCCCCATCTTCCTCATCCCATTAGACGTGGCTTACTCCTAGCGTCTATAACTGAAGGAGGGGGTGCGAATTCAGAAATCAATCCTATTTATATTAGGAAGATATGGGGCATAAACCAGGGATGGATGAAGGACTATTTTCTAAACCGATAACTCGTTGGGCGATCGCTCTGGCTGTTGGCGGAACCCTCGCGACTGGAGTCGCGGCTGTTTACAGCCTCAATCGGGTTCAACTTCGTACAACTCAATCACACCCGCAGCCAGTGGCTGCACCCGCTATCGAAGCGGTAACCGCCTTAGGACGCTTAGAACCCGATGGAGAAGTTATTATTATATCCGCTCCGACATCCTTGGAGGGTGCCAATGTAGTGAAAGCATTACTCGTCTCGGAAGGCGATCGCGTGCGGGAAAATCAAGTCATGGCGATTATGGATAACCGCGATCGCTTGCAAGCGGCTGTAGATCTTGCCAAAAAAAAAGTTGAAATTGCCCAAGCGAACCTGGAACAAGTGAAAGCGGGTGCCAAAGCGGGCGCAATTCAAGCCCAAGAGGAAACAATTAATCGCCTTGAACAAGAATTAGAGGGAGAAAAAAAAGCCCAACAGAGCAAAATTAATCGCTTAGAAACTCAACTGAGAGAAACCACCAAAGCTCAACAAGCCACAATTCAAGCTCAACAAGCTACCGTTAAAGCTCAAGAATCTACGATTAGACGACTAGAGGCAGAAAAACGCAACGCTGATAACGACTTTGCCCGCTACCAGCAGTTAGCCGAAGATGGTGCAATTTCTACCTCAGAATTAGAAAGCCGCCGCTTAAGGGTAGAAACTGCCCTAGAACGCCTCAGTGAGGCACAAGAGAACCTCGCTCAACAACAGGCGAATCTTATTCAAGCCGAAGCGAACCAAGCTCAAACTATCGCTAATCTTAACGAACAGCTCGAAGAAGGCAGAGTCAACCGGAACAAAACTATCGCCGTTCTCGAAGCTCAGATTAAAGAAGAAGAAGCCCGTCTAGAAGAAATCAAAGAAATTCGTCCGGTTGATATAAAAAAAGCCGAAGCTGAAGTTGAAAGTACACTAGCCGCTGTTGAACAAGCTCAAGCTGATTTAGATTCCTTAGCTTACGTGCGTGCCCCAGAAGATGGTCAGATTTTAGATATAAATACCCGGGCTGGAGAAACCATTAAGGAAGGGGAAGGAATTGTCGAACTGGGAAAAACCGACGAAATGAGAGTAGTTGCAGAAGTCTACGAAAGCGATATTAGCAAAGTACGTCTCGGACAGCGTGTTGCCATTCGTAGTGAAAGCAAGGCATTTGAGGGCAAACTTCAAGGAAATGTTAGCCAAATTGGACGGAAAATCGGCAAAAAAGATATTCTCGATACCGATCCGGCTGCTGATGTTGATGCTAGAGTCGTGGAAGTAAACATTCGTCTACCGCCAGAAGATAGCCAAAAAGTTGCCGGATTAACAAACTCAAAAGTTATCGTAGAAATCTTGCTTGAATCAGAGTCTAATTAATTTAAAACTATGTCCGACTAGCGAAGCGAAAAATTAAGTCGGGGTGGGTTTAGTTACATCTGGTGTTAGGTAAGAAATGATAATAGTAAAATCCTCCACTACAGACGCGCCATGGCAGATTTTTACAATCAAAACTTAAAACTTATAGCAGTAGACACATCGATTAGGACAGACACACTGGTTGAGTTCCACGCCTTACGTCTCAACCCGTCCTATGTGTCCTAACATCCTTTGCGGTTGCTATAAATGAAAATCCCTCTTGCGTGGTTACAACTGAGTCGCGAAAAAATACGATTACTGGTCGCGATCGCTGGAATTAGCTTTGCTGATATTTTAATGTTTATGCAGCTTGGTTTCCGCGATGCCTTGTTTGAGAGTAATGTGACCTTGCATAAAAACTTAAACGGTGACATTTTTCTAATTAGCCCTCAGTCCACATCAACTATCGCGATGAAAAGCTTTCCTCAGCGACGATTATATCAAGCCTTGGGTTTTGAGGGTGTCCAGTCAATTAGTCCACTCTATATGGATTTTGGTTTATGGAAAAATCCGCAAACTCGAGCAACTCGCGCCATTATGGTTTTGGGATTTAATCCAGCTAATCCAGTATTAGATCTACCTGATGTTAACCAAAATTTGCATAAGATAAAAATAGAAAATGGGGTTTTATTTGATGACACATCTAGACCAGAATATGGTTCAATTGCTCAACTATTTCGTCAAAACGAAGAGGTAACTACAGAAGTAGAAGAACGTCGCATCCGGGTGGTAGGATTATTTAGTTTAGGCGCTTCCTTTGCTGCCGATGGAAATATTGTTACAAGTGATCTCAATTTTTTGCGGATTTTTCCACGACGAAACAAGGGACTAATTGATATTGGTATAGTTCAATTACAACCCGGAGCAAATATCCAAAATATTTTAACTGACATGAGACAGGAATTTCCTGATGATGTCACAATTTTGTCCAAGCAAGAATTTATCGATTTTGAAAAAAATTACTGGCAAACCAGTACGGCGATCGGTTTTATCTTTAGCTTGGGTATAGTGATGGGCTTTGTTGTTGGTACAGTAATTGTTTATCAAATTCTTTATACCGATGTTTCCGATCATTTACCCGAATATGCCACACTCAAGGCGATGGGTTATACCGATCGCTATTTATTGATGGTGGTTTTCCAAGAAGCGCTTATTCTGGCTATTTTAGGATATATTCCCGGAATGGTAATTGCTTCGGGATTGTATGGTTTAACAAAAGCGGCAACTCGTCTACCGATGATGATGACTTTGACTAAAACTATAACTATTCTAATTTTGACAATTATTATGTGTTGTGTATCGGGGGCGATTGCTGTGCGGAAACTCAAAGCGGCTGATCCGGCTGATATTTTTTAGAGGAGTGGATAAGGCAGATGGCAGATGGCTCCAAGGAAAGAGTACCCAAGCTAAAAAGGGGATTACAACAGCGAATTTGGCATGAATTATGAATTCTAACGTATTACTTCAATCTCCTGTCGTATCGATTAAAAATCTCAATCACTACTTTGGTAAAGGTTCTCTACGTAAACAAATCCTCTTTAATATCCATCTAGAACTCTTACCCGGAGAAATTGTATTAATGACAGGTCCTTCGGGTTCGGGTAAGACAACCTTATTAACACTAATTGGGGGCTTACGTTCACCTCAATCAGGTTATGTTCAAGTCTTAGGGAAGGAACTCGTCGGTGCGACAGAAGAAAAACTGGTGCAAGTGCGCCGCCAGATTGGTTATATCTTTCAATCTCATAATTTGCTCAAGAGTCTGACGGCTTGCCAAAACGTGCAAATGTCGGTGGAACTTCACCCCGATATTTCTCCTACTGAGGCGGTAGCGAAGTCAACAGCGATACTAACCACAGTTGGTTTAGCCAATCATCTTAATTACTACCCCGATAACCTTTCTGGTGGACAAAAACAGCGGGTTGCGATCGCGCGGGCGTTAGTGAGTCATCCTCAATTAGTTCTAGCCGACGAACCCACAGCTGCTCTGGATAGTCAATCAGGACGTAATGTGGTGGAAATAATGCAACAGTTGGCAAAAGAACAAGGATGCACCATTCTACTCGTGACCCACGATAACCGAATTCTGGATATTGCCGATCGGATTATTCATATCGAAGATGGACATATTCACAGAAGTCATAAGTCATAATTCATAAGTAATACATTATAAATAGCATCAGTTACTTCGGTTAAGAACGACGTTTAGCTTTGAGCAACTTGATCTAATAATTGGCAGTTGGTGAATAGGTTTAGTTAATCCGCGCCCGATTCGTTCTTAAGGTCACATTAACCCCCTCACTGGATTGCTGAAGCACCAGTAAAGGAGTTGGTTTAGCTTTTTGATCCCAGTGAATCGAAACAATTCGTCCTTGAATCGTGGGTTGCCAGCTTTCATCCTCTGGAGAAAGAAAGGTTTCGATACAATCAATAATCTGGCTAATCGTGGCTGAGGTGGCTTGAGTGGGTAATTTAGTCAACTTGATTTGAATCCGGAATAGCACTCGCATGGTACGTTTACCACTGCTTTCTGTCTCGTACTTGACATCAAACAGTTCATCAACTTGCCTGCCTGTGGTGCTAGCAATCCCGATCGAACTTTGAGCCGCCTGATTCGGTCGTAGCGCCACACTGATGATTTGTTTTACCTTGATTTTGATTTGATTAACGATGGCAAAATGAAACACCTCTTCTTCCATCCGCAATCGCAAATAGTCTAAATTAAATTCGCGAGAGTGAACCAAATCCGGATTGGTTTCCATTTTGCGGATAGTGTTGAGCGCCAACTTCAACTTTTTCTGGAGGTCTTTGGTCTTAAACTGCTCAAATTTCAGCTTCTTTCCCATGTTATCTAGTTGTATTTTGCCATAGACCAGTAAGCCAATCGCGAGTAAGAGCAGTCCTATGGAGACAAACATCCACGGTGTTCCAGAGGACTGAGTATCGGCAGGTGAAGGAGAGACAGCGGTTGGTGACGGCTGAGAAACTTGAGCTAATGTAGATTCTCTAGGGATAATCGGACTGGACATAATTCCTGCTGGAGAAGATGTAAGAGTTATTTCTAGAATGCCTTCTAGGGAGTGGATCTGGTGCAATCTTGCCCTGGTTAAGTCTACTAGGGTATCCCGACAGCGATTTTCTGTCGGTGGGGAAAACACTGTACCGAGCCGTAAACTCTTGCGAAAGTCCCCTAGGACTCCGCCATGAATGTTAGATTGTTCTGGATTTGTGTGGTTGATCGATTTGCCGCTTCAATGACAGATGCACTCATGCAAATTTTGAATTACAGTTCTGGAAAAAGGTAGCAGCAAACCGAGGTGTTCGTGCTGAATGTTACCCTTAATGGAGCCAGCGTGCCCGGTAGCTGCGAGCGTCAATGTGGCACAAATTGGGAAATCGACTATAGCGACCTAAGCCACCGGGCCACCACGGTTCAAGGGACCAGTAAATCTGATTGCCACTTAACCCTTCACACACAAAATCCATGGCATCTCCCACCAGATGCCGACTATACTTGGCACCCCCAACTGCTCGATTAACGTAAGGGGGACGATACCAACTGGTGACGATAAAAGGTCGCCCAATGCGATCGCGTGCCCGTTGTGCCAGTTTCGCAATGCGAACCATAGCATCCACTGTAGCTTGATTGGGGGGCATGCGCGTACCTCCATGGGTGGCTTCTGCCCAGGTAAAGCTACCATCGGGAATGATTGGTGCTGATAGCTGAATATTGTAAGGTGTCCAACGCTCAGGGCGTTTGGGAATCACCACAGGCGTCGGCTTTGGCGGTGCTTCTTGGGCTTGACGACGGGCTTCATTCATCCGTTTTTGGTCTTCCAGGAGAGATTGCACCGCCTGATTTCTGGTGGGCAAATCTCGCCAAAGTTGAACTAAACGGATTAAAGCTTCCCGTTGGTTGTCATCTTCTTTATAGTCCTTGGGTATCTTCCCGACAAAGCTGATCAGTTCTCGATCGAGTTCCGCTGCCAGTTTTTGCATGGCGGTGGGGTCAGTGGTACTTGCTTGCAGGATGTCCGGATTAATGCCTAGGTGACTTAACACCGTGGCGCGGGAGTCAAATTGATTCCAGAGTCGAAAGCCTTCGGTGAGGGCATTGCGTTGGCTACCTTGTCCCTGGTAGAACTTCGGCACGCGCTCGATGAATGCCACCAGAGCCGGATCAATAATATCGAGATTTTCTTGGGGGGAGGCACTTTTTTCCAAAGACGCGATCGCTTCTTCTCGGGTTCGCAATTGACGCCACAGTTGAGTTAGGCGCAGCAGCGCTTCCCGTTGATGGGGATAACCGCTATAGCTACCAGAAACCCGTCCCATAAATTGCTTGAGGGGAATATCCAGTTTTGATGCATCCTCACGGGCTGATGTCACCTGATCCGTTGGCACTAAAGAACCAATGGTAGCATCCTGGGTATCCAGTTTCCGCCAAATCCGCACCGCTTCTAGCAACGCATCTCGTTGATGAGGTAATCCCGTATAATATTCAGGGAGTCGATCCACAAGAGTCAGTAAGGCTTTATCTAGATAGGCAAGGTTTTGAGGCAGGTTTTCGCTTCTGAAGTCAGCGGCTAAATCAGCGAGATACGCTTGTTTGAGCGACTCAAAGTTACTCGGTTCTAAACGCGCCATAAAGGGTTGACTGGCTGGCGGTACATATCCCCTAGCTACGTTTTGCAGGAATTCATCGCTATAGCGTCCCTGTTCTAGCAGCCATAAATCATTCCCTTGCTGTCCCTGAGCAATTAAACTATCGGTAAGCGCTCGGATAACATTAGCCGCATACTGAACTTGTTCCGGGAATGTATTCACCTGATCAGGTGATACCCGATTGGCAGGCGATATGCCTAACCCTGTTTCTTCATCAGCAAGAGTCGGAGACGAATGAACCTGATAGAGAGCCGCCAAAATTGGCTTGTGAATTCCCACTCGTTCGGCGGCTAGAAGATAATAATAATTCCGTTGGTCTGGTGATAGTATTGTCATGATAAATTTTGATAAACCAAGATATAGCACCCATTACACAATAATCTATGGCTTTTTCATCGATTAACTCAGCAATAGCCGCCCATTGCTGGAAAAATCTACGTCTGATTGCCACAGATATGGATGGAACGCTAACACGACAAGGTAAATTTAGTGGGGATTTGCTGCAAGCGTTGGAAAATTTACAAGCAGCAGATATCCCTGTGCTTATTGTTACAGGTCGCTCCGCCGGCTGGGTTAGTGGTTTGGTAAATTATTTACCCGTGCAGGGAGCGATCGCGGAAAATGGTGGGTTATATTATCCAGCCGATGGGGATCAACCTGTCTTTTTATCCACAATTGCTGACATAACCACCCATCGCCAACACCTAGCAGATACCTATCAACGCCTCAAATCCGAATTTCCCCAGATTCACGAATCAGCTGACAATGGCTTTCGCCTAACCGATTGGACCTTTGATAATCGTGACCTCACTGTGCATCAACTAGAACACCTCAACGCCCTGTGTACGTCCATGGGTTGGGGATTTACCTACAGTTCGGTGCAATGTCATATCAAACCCACATCTCAGGACAAAGCCATCGGGTTAATCCAAGTGTTACGCGATTACTTTCCCCAGTATCAACCTGAACAAGTTTTGACAGTGGGTGATAGTCCCAACGATGGGAGTTTATTTAACCCGCAGCTATTTCCGTTATCGGTGGGCGTTGCTAATGTTTTGGACTATACCGATGAGCTGGACTATAAACCCGCTTATGTAACCGTCGCTACAGAAGGCGATGGATTTTGTGAGTTAGTTCAGTACCGGAAGCAGTTGATGTAGAGACGTGCCATGGCACGTCTGGGTGTAGGAAAAGCAGGGGAAGCAACAAAGGAATGACCAATGACGAATGACCAATGACGAATGTCTGCTAATGTAGTTACTTGATTAATAATTGATGCCTTTTAGCGACCTGGCTCAAATTCACGCCTCAAGGGTTGACAACAAAGGCTTCGAGAAAAGGTGTAGGAGTAACATCTATGGTGCTGGTTGTCCAAAAATATGGTGGAACCTCGGTTGGCTCAGTTGAGCGGATTCAAACCGTTGCCCAACGACTCTTAAAAACAGTTCAAGCGGGTAACTCGTTAGTCGTCGTCGTGTCAGCGATGGGTAAAACGACTGATGGGTTAGTTAAACTGGCTCACGAAATTTCAGCCAATCCCAGCCGTCGGGAAATGGATATGTTACTCTCCACCGGCGAACAAGTCTCCATCGCGCTGCTAGCGATGGCGTTGCAGGAATTAGGACAACCCGCGATTTCTCTGACTGGCGCACAAGTGGGCATTGTCACGGAAGCCCAATATAGCCGCGCCCGTATCTTTAGTATCCACACCGAACGAATTTCTCGACATCTAGACGAAGGTAAAGTCGTTGTGGTAGCGGGGTTTCAAGGGATCAGTAGTCTGAATGACTTAGAAATTACCACCTTGGGACGCGGGGGATCAGATACCTCAGCCGTCGCGTTAGCCGCATCATTAGGAGCGGCTCGGTGTGAGATTTACACGGATGTCCCTGGTATTTTAACGGCTGATCCGCGCTTAGTCTCCGATGCCCAACTCATGGACGAGATTACCTGCGATGAGATGCTGGAATTGGCAAGCTTAGGGGCAAAGGTACTGCATCCGCGTGCGGTGGAAATTGCTCGGAATTACGGTGTACCCTTGGTTGTGCTATCCAGTTGGACTGATGCTCCGGGAACAAAGGTGATTTCTCCCACGCCACAACCCCGTTCTTTAGATGATTTAGAAATAGCTCGCTCGGTCGATGCTGTAGAATTTGATACCGATCAGGCAAAAGTGGCAATGCTGCGGGTTCCGGATCATCCCGGTGTCGCGGCACAATTGTTTGGTGAGATTGCGGGTCAAGATTTAGATGTGGATTTAATTATCCAGTCGATTCACGAGGGGAATACGAATGATATCGCTTTTAGTGTGAGTAAGGGTATTCTCAAACGGGCTGAAGCCGTCGCTGAAGCCATTGCACCCGCTTTGTGCAGCCCCACCAATCCCCGTGTGGATGAGGCGGAAGTCTTAGTGGAATCGAATATCGCCAAAATTGCGATCGCGGGGGCTGGAATGATTGGACACCCCGGTATTGCGGCTCAAATGTTCACCACCCTGGCAAATGCGGGAATCAATATTCAGATGATTTCTACCTCCGAGGTGAAAGTAAGCTGTGTGATTGATGCGGCTGATTGCCATCAAGCGATCGCTGTTTTGTGTGACACGTTTAATATTAAGAGTTCCCCCGCCCGTCTACCGATTTCTGAGAATGTAGAGACGTTGCATGCAACGTCTCTACATTCAAACCCCGTCCGAGGTGTTGCCCTTGACCAAAATCAAGCCCGTTTAGCGATTCGCTATGTTCCTGATCGTCCGGGTATGGCAGCTCGGATATTTAGTATTTTAGCTGAGCAAGCAATCAGCGTGGATATGATTATTCAATCTCAGCGCTGTCGAGTGATTGATGGAATTCCCACACGCGATATTGCTTTCACCGTCGCTCAAGCTGAGGCGGAAAATGCCCAGAAAATTCTCCAAGAAGCAGCCCCTATTTTAGGGTACGGAGAGGTTCTCCTTGATGCCGATATTGCTAAAGTCAGTATTGTTGGTGCAGGAATGATTGGACAACCCGGTGTAGCTGCACAGATGTTTGCTGCTCTTTCTCAGCACAAAATTAATATTCAAATGATTACTACTTCGGAAATAAGGATTAGTTGTGTAGTGAATAAAGAGCAAGGGGTGACAGCATTACAAGCCATTCACCAGGCATTTGGGTTGGCGGGAAATCAGCAAATTGAAGTTCCAGCTTAGGAGTTATATCAAGTTCGGTTGAATACCATGTCATCAAGTACAAGGAATACTGGCTCGACGGGTAAAAAAGCTGACTAATTAAGGCTTTTGATCTAAACGAATCGCCCGATCCAACGCCGTTTTTTCCCTTGCCCTACCAACATAAGGCTCTAATTGTTTCACATCCAAACCGCTTAAAATACTTAAATCCTCCACATTCATCCCTCTCATTAGCATTTCCACACACCATGTCTGTCGCGCTTGCTCAATTGAGGGAGATGGCGTTTCCAAGCCAGAGGTAAAGTCACGCCATGCGGATCTTAATTCTGGCACAGACATCCGTTCCAAGGCTTCATTGACAAACAAGGGTGAGCGATCATCTTTACGATTTTTGAGCCATTGGTTTAAGGGATTGCGGGTGTAAGAACCATAGCGCTTGCCCATAATCCACTGATTCACAGGGACTTGACGCACGTTACCTTGAGTCACTTGCAACAAGTGTCTGTGGGCGTCACTAATTTGGTGCGATCGCTCTAAGGCAATAATTTCTTCTATCCGCAACCCCGCACCAAAGAGAGTATATGCGAGAGCATAATCCCGGAATCCGCTTTTTTTCGCTTGTTGCAAAATGGCATTAACTAAGGATGGGGGTAAATCGGCTACCGTCTCAGAGGAGATGGCTGGAGAGGGCAAGTTCGGGGAAGAATCGGGTACAAGCTGGCGCAATGTCTCCCCTTTGCTCCCGCTTTCCGGCTCCCCCTCCCCCTCCCCCTCCCCCTGTCTCTCTGGCTCTGCGTCGGCAAACGCTCCGTGTAATATGAGTTCGACCAAACTTTGCAAAAAATCCTCCTGATTCTGCCAAAGCCTGTGGAACTCGCTGGTTAGTTCAATCACCAAATACCCAAATAACATCCCATTAACCAAACTGGCTAATTTTTCCGCTGATAAACGCAAATGTAAGCGATCGCGTTGAATCACGGTGGTAAGATAATCAGCAAAGTCCAGGTTGGCTTGAGTAACGCCTTCTCCTAACGCCTGACGATGCTCAACGGTGTATTTTCCTGACTCCCCAACCACAGAGCGCAGTAATTCGGGCATTTGCGTGAGAACCTGAAGGCGATCGCGTCCATAGTTGGTCAACGCCTGCTCAAACGTCGTTGTCTGATCAACTTGGGCTCTGAGGGATTCACCCAGACGGGTAAACACCCCAGAGTCTTCGATCACGGCTAAGAGCAATCCTTGTTTGTTACCAAAGTGACGGAACAGCGTGACTTCATTAACCTGGGCTAATTCAGCAATCTGACGTGTGGTCGTCTCGGTAACCCCCTGAACGGTAAACAACTCCAGCGCTGCTTGAATCAAACGCGCTCGTGTTGTAGAACTGGTACGAGACATAGTTTAGTAATGTAAGTAACACTTGCATTTTGATGGATAAATCGTTAAACTGATGATAGAAGTGTAAGTAACACTTGCACCTCAATTCCTACTGTAACGATACTCAATGACTAATACCTCCATCTCAGCGCTTCCTCAAAGTCGCGTTAATCTACCCTTTCATTGGCCCAGTCTGCTATTTTTTGGCACGATTCACGCTTTGGCACTGCTGGCGCCTTGGTTTTTTTCATGGTCAGCCTTGGGAATAATGATACTTCTCCACTGGCTCTTTGGCAGTATTGGCATCTGCTTATCCTATCACCGACTTTTGACTCATCGGAGTTTTCAAGTGCCTAAGTGGTTAGAATATATCCTTACCACCATTGGGGCTTTAGCTCTCCAGGGGGGACCAATTTTCTGGGTAGCAGGACACCGTCAGCACCATGCTCACCCTGATGATGCAAACAAAGACCCTTACTCAGCACGATATGGGTTTTGGTGGAGTCACATGCTTTGGCTGTTCTATCACAAACCCGAATTTTTTGATTCCCAAGTTTATCAAAAATTTGCTCCTGATATTGCCAGAGAACCCTATTATCGCTGGTTAGATCGCTATTTCTTAGCGCTACAAATTCCTCTGGGTCTATTGCTTTACCTAGTAGGGGGATGGCAATTTGTATTCTGGGGTGTCTTTGTGCGAGCTGTCGTCCTGTGGCACAGCACCTGGTTAATTAATTCTGCCACTCACCTGCGCGGTTATCAGACTTATGAAGTTAGTGATGGTTCTCGCAATCTCTGGTGGGCAGCTATTTTAACCTACGGAGAAGGTTGGCACAACAATCATCATGCTCAACCCAATGTTGCTCCGGCTGGACGTAAATGGTGGGAAATAGATATGACGTGGTGGGCAATTCAAATACTCCAAGGAGTAGGTTTAGCAAAGAAAGTTGTTCTACCACCCAAAAAGGCAGCATAGTACAGTTCCCTTGGAATTCAAAAGTATGCCCTTGACCAAGGGCGTTGGCTTAAAAGCTTGTTTTAATCAGATGTTCAGATTGTTTGAAGAGTTGGTAAATATATGTATTGCTAAACTCTAGATTTTAGAGGAGAGTAGGTCTTGAGTTAAATACTGTTTGGTACTAACTCAATTAATAAGTCAATATAACTGATCAGTAGTTTAATTGAACCATATAACCAGACAAGCTGATGTTATGTGGTTTTTTGCTCTAATATAGCAGTAGACACATCGATTAGGACTTTCTGAACTGTTGTAGAGACGTTGCATGCAACGTCTCTACATAAATGATGTGTCCTAACCGTCTTAGCGGTTGCTATATCTCCTGAATAACAGTAACGTCTACTCTAAATCAACGTATTCGGCTAAATTTTCAATCTGGGGATCAGGAAACTGATAAAGTAGACGCCACAGTACGGTATAACTCCCATCTAAACGCTGGTGAACGGGTTGAAAAGCAACAATAACATCGCTGCTCGGTGTATTGAGAATTTCTGGTAAATAGCGACGCTGCGCTCGGGAAATTGGTTCTCTTTTAAGTACGGCTTCAGGTAACTGGAATTGGATTAATCTGACTAAATAGGTATTATTTAGCGCAACCTCTGAACCTGTAGCCGCAGGTGGACTTAAAGGCGGGACAAACCCGATACCATCCTTACCCGTGTAAAAGCGCCTTTGATCTATTTGTAAGGCTTCTACTGCATTAGGCGGACGATAATTCAGGAATAAATCCCGTTGTTCGGGTGTCAGGGTGGGAATCGTTTTTAGGTTGGCGTCGAGTTGTGCTAAAGAAACGTCGCCTAAATTTACGATAAAACCATAATCCAGCCCCTGCAATGGAATGGTAAAGTTTCCATTTTCAATCTCCAGCGCCAAGCTAGGAACGTAATCCGTAGTCGGTTCTACCCCAGCAGTTAAGGGAAAGGGTTGGGGGAGGGGAGATATCAGGCGGTTTTGCAGCTTATTGGGATCAGGTTGATAGCTTTCGGCGAGAAAGATACGAGCAATCCCGGTGTTGGGTTGGGCAAGAAATTCGGCATATCGCTGTGGTTCTAAAGGCAAAAGACCCAAAGTACTCTGAGTTGGAATGACTGAGTAGACACCGGGGTCAATTATACGAGCAGAGTCAGGAAATGCGGGTAATGTGGGTAGTAGTTGTTCCCGTGCGGCTTGCATGGTTCGGGTAATAGCTTCTGGAGGCGCGATCGCAGGTTGTAGAGGCGGTTCCTGATCCTCTGTAGTCGGGCGCTTTGTGGGCATACCCAACACAGGTGGTTCCGGTTTTGGAAAGTCAGGTACAGGCGAAAATCTCGGACGCAGTGGCGTGGCTAAATTCAGCCGCAATCCTAGGCGTTGTTCATCGGGTAAGAGACTGGGTGCAGCTACCCCAGCTAGCATCGGTAACCGTATATCCAACAGATCAACCATTGGTTTCAGCTTTTGGGTAGACGCATAAAGATTGCAATACACCTGTCGCTGGGGTAAGGTTAACGGTGCAGGAAAATCGGGATCGGGGGTTCCGTTATTACAGAGAAACTGGGGAATTTGATACTGACTCTTCAAGAAGCGTTCCACTTTGCCTAGATGTAAGAACAGTTGCGATCGCGTCGCTTCTACTTGATATACATTAGGACTGTAGAATGCCCCCTCAATCCGATTAATCAAATTCAGTTGTTCTTGCACCAGTTGTTCGGCGGGACGCCAAAATCCTTGGGCAAACCTAGGTTGTTCTGTTGTCTCTTGGGCATTTGCCGGGGACAGGGAAAGTAGCGGGAACGATAGTGATAAGGATAGTAATACAAATAAAGGCGAGTAGTGCATAAGTAGTCGGACAGGAAACTTTAGGGGCGCAAAGGAGGGTTCTCAATGTAACCGTAAAATCTATTCCTCTATTTTATCTCACTGCCCTGCAAGGACAGTGATTCCCTACCAGTCGAACAGAGTTACAGCGCGATGGCGTGTAAGTGAGGTACAAAAACAGCTCCCCGACTTATTCAAAAAGTAGGGGATCTTGCTTAGTTGTTAAAATCGTAATGTGCTTCGTATTGTGCCAATGAATGTATCATCATTATCGCTATTATGATCAGGTGCAGTGAGCCAAATTATCCCTGGTGTAATTGTAATATTATCGGTTAATTGATACTGGTAGAATGCCTCTAGATGTAGGGATGTACTCGGATCATCAATGCCCAAATTCTTCAGGCTATCGCTCCTGTTGGTGACTTTGGGTTCCATCCCGACGATAAACCCCGCTAGATTGCCTGTTTTGCCTAAATCGGGTAAGGCTAATGTTACCGCCCAATACCAAAGATTAGCATCCCCTTCATTAATCACCTCGGCTGTGGTATAACCTGCCCATCCCCCGACAACAAATCGTGGATTAATTTGTACTGAAGCGGCGATACCAAAGGAATTTGTGACCACGGGCAAGTCTAATTGACTGACTAAATTAGTATCTTGACTCCCGACTTGCCAGTCTTGATTGTAAGCATTAACATAAGTCAAGCCAATCGTGGCGCGATCGCTCGGCTCATACTTGACTTGGGCTAATGCGCCATAAGCCCCATCAAATAAACCGTTACCGGGTTGCGGATTTCCCCCATTCCCAGCTAAATACCCTAAGCTGACTTCTAAGGTGTCACTCACTGCATGTCTTACCCCCAAACCCGCCCCCCTGACTAAATAATAAATGGGCGCACGAGTGGCAAAACGAGACACCGCCCCACTAGCACCATCCCCATCTAGATAAGGATTAATCGTATTGGTAAAGTCATCAGCATCTCCAGCATTCGCCGCGATAACGACTTGCGTCTGATTCCCGATGGGGAAACGGTACAATAGGGCATCAATCTCTAGGTCACTATCGCTAGCCCCAGTAAAGGCTAATTCACCTTCTGGGGTACCTGTACGACGTTCCAGACTCCTTAACCCTTCGGCTTGCAGTCGGGTTATTAGTACATCTTGACCTGTAAAACTGGTTTCTAAATTTAAGCGGGTACGATGTCCCAATGTGGTTACATGATCATCCTCACTGACAATCTCCGCCGCCCCAATAATCACTTCCCCATCCAGTTGGGTTGTCGTCGAAAATTGCGTCAGTTCCAGTTCCCGAGTCCGGGCGGTTAGGGCGTCTACATCTGCTCTTAGCAGGGAGAGTTCTAAGACAAATTCATTGGTTAACTGTTCCAGTGTCACCAAGTCTGTTGGAGGAACATCGCGTCCTCTGGCAATTAGTAATTGTATCTGATCCAAAGCCTGACGTAATCCGGCGGCGAACTCATAGCGAGTCATAGCTCGATTGCCCTGGAACGTGCGATCAGGATACCCTGTGAGTATGCCATATCGTTCGATCAGTGATCGCAAGGCTGTATACGCCCAATCACTGGGTTGTACATCCCGCAACTGGGAAACATTCGTTACTTGACCCAAACTATTATTATCGCTGTACTGATTAATTTGGTCTAAACGTTTCTCGGTGGGATCACTCAACTCATTCTGTGATATTTCTTTTCTCTCTAAGGTTTCTCCAAAGAAACAAAACTCTCCCACGATCCCACACCTGTGTACCTCTATCTCTTGTGCCGTAAGGGTTCCAGCCCACACTAGCCAAAACGCGATCGCAGGACTTATCCGCAGCAATTTCTGCCAAATTTGATACATTTGTCGGTTTTTCCTCACACTCCTTTCCCATTCTTAATCCCTGACACGCCTAAACGCCAAGAGAGTTGAGGAAGATAGATCAGGAAGAGGGAGATGACAAATGACTAAAATATAAAATTGTTCTCTTATAAATTTAGACACGATGCCCCCTGCTGTTTGTGTCCAACAGGTCAACAAAACCTACGATAAAGTCCCTGTAGTTAAGGACCTCTCCTTCACTATCGAATCGGGAGAGATATTCGGTCTACTCGGTCCCAACGGGGCGGGGAAATCGACAACAATTCGTATGTTAACCACCCTAACCCGACCCACCGAAGGGCAAATTGAGATTGCGGGTTATGATGTGGTGCGTCAATCGGCTGAGGTAAAGCAAAATATCGGCGTCGTGTTGCAACAAACCAGCGTTGACAACGACCTAACCGTCTGGGAAAATATGGAACTCCACGGACGCTTGCACCACATTCCTAATCCCCGACGGCAAACCCTGATTAACCAGTGGTTAGAGTATGTAGAATTATCCCAACGGCGGGATTCGCCAGTGAAAACCCTATCTGGTGGGATGAAGCGTCGCCTGCAAATCGCCAGGGCGCTACTCCACCAACCCAAAATTCTATTTTTAGATGAACCCACGGTGGGACTTGATCCCCAAACCCGTCGCCGCCTGTGGGAAATTATTCGGGATTTAAACCGCCAAGGGATGACAATGCTGCTAACGACTCATTACATGGACGAGGTGGAGGTGTTGTGTGATCAGTATGGGGCAAGTCAGCCAGGACGCATCGGTATTATGGACTGTGGTAAGCTAATTGAACTGGGAACCCTGCAACAACTCAAAGCTAACCATGGTGAAGGGTTGCTGATGAAACAAATCGGCGATCGCTTTGAGTATAAATTCTTTCCCACTCTAGACGATGCCAATGCCTACCTTGACAGCTTACCGGATAAAACAGGTATGATGGTTCGTCCCTCGAATTTAGAAGATATCTTTGTGGAATTGACGGGACGACAACTCGATTAAGGAGCGTATCGGTACTTCCGTTCCGAAAAACCTATACAGAACTATGCATAGTTAGGCATATCTGTACATAGTCGGAACGTGCAGACTAAGACTCATCGCTGTCTACGTTAGACGGGTCACGACACCTTGATATGAACGCCAGCATGATGCTCTGTCGAATTCAGTTAAGTAATCAGTGAACAGGTTTATAGCTGTAGTGCTGAATTCGTAAAAAGCCCGTCTAACATTGTCGAGGCAAACTTTACTTAGCAATAAGGTTGACAGAAGATGTCAAATTACGTTTTTCTCCTTACTTGCATAGATATGCAGAGAAATAGGATTACAGTTTCACACCCAATCCCTAATCCCCAATCACTCACGCGCCATGTCCGACTAGGGAAGCGAAGGATCAAAACTCGGTAAGGGCGGGTTTTGAACCAAAGTTATCGTCAACAGCTTGAGCGAATTCCCTAAACCCACCCCTACACATTCAACACTCAAAACGTCCCCAATGCCTCGTCTAGCGACCCAAATTGAAGCAATTCTATACTTAAAGGGCAAACCCTTGTCCCTGGCGGAAATTGCTGAGTGTGCAGGGTGCGATCGCGTTGCGGCAGAAGATGCTTTAATTGAACTGATGTCAGACTATGCCTATCGAGACAGCGCCCTAGAAGTCGTCGAGACACCAAAGGGTTACAGCTTGCAGTTACGAGCTTCATTTGCTACGTTAATGCAAAGTCTAGTGCCTGCTGAATTAGGTCTAGGAGCATTGAGAACCCTAGCCGCGATCGCACTCAAACAACCTATTGCTCAAACTCAGCTGATCGACTTACGCGGTAGTGGTGCTTATCAACATGTTCAGGAACTGATTTCCCTGGGATTTGTCAGCAGACGCCGACAAAGTGATGGTCGTTCTTACTGGTTGCAAGTTACGAATAAATTTCATCAACACTTTGAACTTGATAACCTCCTACCGTCCCTACAGACACCCTCTCAATCCTAAGCACCACCTCATCTCATTCTCATCCTTACGCCTGAATTTCTTCCTTAAGAACTAGGGCTGTTGCACCAAAGCACCAAGTCGGTAGCCAGCACAATCGTTTAGAGTAGAAACAAGTAAGTCACGTCTTTTGATTCTAATGGTATTTAACTCTGACTTCCTCAATTCTCCCCCTGAAGATGACGCATCCAACCAATTACTGAACTATCTACAACACCAATCCCCAGATGTGCTGTCCCAGGTTGCCAAATCTGCCAGCCCGGAAATTCAGCAAATCATTTCCCAGAACGTCCAGGGACTGGTGGGTATGCTTCCTTCTGAGAGTTTCAATGTCCAAATTACCACAGATCGCGAAAATTTAGCTGGATTGCTGGCTTCGGCGATGATGACGGGCTATTTTCTGCGTCGCATGGAACAACGCATGGAACTAGAAGATAACATGACCGACACTATGAGTTGGCATAGGCAATCCCATCACAACGATCACTCTTAGGATTCTTCTATCTAAACCGATTCCTGTAACATCCTAAGAGAGTCATGGGAAAGCTATTCCCCCGTTTAATCAAGACGGGTGGCGGGGGATTGGGCTGCCGTAAAGGGCAGTCGTTTTTGTGCGACTAAAGAGAGTATAATCCATTATAGCCAATCTTTAAATCCACAAAATTTTTCCTAACATGAACAACTTATTGCCAATTATTACCGGATTTGTTTTAATCTACGCCTTACTTGTCTTGGTGGGTGGCATAATTGGATATGTAAAAGCCAAAAGCCAAAAATCTCTAATTTCGGGTATCAGTAGTGGTCTGGGACTGTTGGTCGCTTGGTGGCTTTGTCGGGTGATCCCAATTATGGGACTGGGACTAGCCACAATAATTTCCCTGCTGTTATTTATTGTCTTTGTTATTCGTCTTTTCCGCACCCGCGCCTTTATGCCTTCGGGAATGATGATGGTTTTGTCGCTAATGGCTACAGTACTTTTTTCGGTAGGATTATTAGCAGCAGAAGGTTTCTTGCAATAGATTACTGTATTTTACCGATGATCCGGATGCTCAAGCAAAATAGCAGGCGATAAGATGAGAAGTTCTTTAAAAACCCCTTATGTATTACTTCCTGTCTTATTGGGCTGCTGCTTTTTTGTTTATTTCATCAGTTCGGGTCAATATCCTTGGCTTAAATCCTTTTCCTTAGATATTGCCTCAGAAATTACTGGCATTATCATCGTTGTCTTTTCAATTGATCGAGTCATGGCTATCGATCAAGAAAATCAACGAAGGAAACTAGAATCTGTGGCATTCCTACAGCTCAGGAGACCACTTCAACGTCACTTTTATTTGTTTTTCAATATGTTTAAGGCGGCTATTGCCGAAAAACCAGATAAAACGTATCAAACAGTAGCTGACTTATTTGACCATACATTTTTTGAAGAATTAGCGTTTCTTGATTTTTCCAAGCCAGCCCCTGTATTGGGTGCAATTGAAGCAGATTGGTCTGAATATTTATTACGGGAATGCTCGCAGTTTAAGGATTCCTTAAACCGCACCATGGAAAAATATTGTTTATTTTTACAACCTGAACTTATTGAATTGATGGAAGAAATGATCAATTCTCCATTTCTGTGGATTGTCTTCAATGCGCCCGTCATTCGCCAGTTTAGCGTAAATAATAACACCTCTAATTCTTATAATTTATTAGCCCGACAAGAAATTCGGGATTTACTGAAAGAGTATATTCAACTCATTACAGCATTATTAGAGCAATATAATCAAAGAGTTCCAGAAGACAAACAAATTAAAATTTCTGATGAATTGTGGGCAAACGGAGTTTTGCCAAAAATTGGTAGCGGTAGAATCTAGAGATTTAAGGTAAGTAATAAGCCTGCCCGAAAAGCGTTGCGAAAGGTCAATTGTAGGGGTGGGCATAAGCCGTTTAATTTTTATACTTACTGATAAGCTCTAAACAAAACTCGCCCTTATTCATAAAGTATAAGTCATAAATTATAATGTATTCTATTCAACGACTCGAATCCATCCCCGATTTAAACCTTCATAAATCTGTTCAACTAGGTTTTGCTCTTCCCTAGAAAGTGACTGCTTCGATAAAAGTGCTGACATGAACAGTTGTTGGTCAATTCGGCTAATTTGGCGCATATCAATAATGCGATTGGCAATTTGCCGGACAGGAAATTTGGGAAAACAAACTTGAGCAGATTTCATTGGGTCTTTAGCAACGTGGTGTATCTCTCCTTAAAATATATTACAGAACTTATCAATTCTCGAACGTGATCAAATTAGCGCATTGTCAGTGATTCGGACTCGACATAAATTGTGATAAGTGTTTTATTAGCCAAGTGATGAGTTCTCAGGAAAGCTTATGAGAAACTTGTCCTCATCAAGTGATATAAATCACAAAAGGATGGGAATAAGTATGTAAACTTTCAATATCCTAACCCACTAAAATTCCCTTCTCTTTTCTTTTTTCTTTTATTTCCAATACTCAGATGCTTTGACCTGTCCTAATTCTAAGAGGTACGGGTCTTTTAGGGTAAGGGTTGACGTTGGCGGCGAGGGTTCAACTCCCAAGGCGGCGATAACTTGATGACCTAAGACTCGTCCGAGTCGTGGCGGTACAGCATTTCCCACCTGTCGAAATCCATGCCATTTCGTAGCATGAAAGCGGAACCAGTCCGGAAACGAATGTAAACGTGCGGCTTCTCGTACTGAAATGACCCGTGGATATTTAGGATGAATGGGACGGGGGGAGGTATAGCTACCGTGTTCGGGTCCGGTACCTGCGCGTAAGGTGTAGCAGGGTTTGTCCCAGTCTAGGCGTTGTAGGCGACTAATGGATTCTAATTGACCGGGTGGTGTTTGATTAAACCGTTCAATCGAGGCTAGATTGTGTCGCGTTCGCTTGGAACTGGTTAAGAGGAACGGATTCCATTGGCGGGGATAAGCAAAATTAAAAGGATCGCTGATTATACCTCGTAGCTTTTCCACGTAAGGCATGGCTAATGCTTGAAGTAATTGTAACTGGGGGAGTGTCAGTTCTACCGAGTCTGAGGTTTGAAGTTCGGTAAAATCATCTAAATTGGGTAAATCCGCGATCGCATCCCGAACCGTACAGAAAAAAGAGGGTGATTGCAATTGAGGTTGAGGATAGGTTAAGGGTTTAACTCCCACCTGATTCCCCAAGACAAATAACCGTTGTCGCTGCTGGGGTACACCGAAATTAACCGCGCTTAGTACCTGTATCGGTTGAATTATCTCATACCCGGCTGCTTTAAACTCGCACTGCAACTGATTCAGTAGGTTTTGGTATTTTTTCAGACCTAAACCCGGAACATTTTCCATAACAAAATAACGAGGCTGGAGTTCTTTGACCAAGCGACAGAATTCAAAGACTAAAAGGTTACGCTTGTCACAAACCTGACGTTTCCCCATCACTGAAAATCCCTGACAGGGAGGTCCACCAAATACCAAGTCAATGTCAATCCTGTCGCGATCGCTAACTAGAACAGGACTCCTTTGGCGATCGCACCAATCCCGCAAGGCTTGCTGGATATGTGTTCCCGTCAAGTCAGATACATCAGCGCACAAGACATGAGTCTGGGGAAAGTTAAACCCATAGACAGCCGCGTGAATCGGGTCTTTTTCCACTGCGATCGCCACATCCAACCCCGCCTGTTCGATCCCCAGGGAAAACCCACCAACTCCTGCAAATAAATCAATGGCGACAGGTCGATACCCCAAATTTGCCATCCCCTCATCCATTGCTTTAGCTTATCGGCGATTCATCTCACGGTCAATCAGAGATTCGACCGTGATCTGTTCCCTGTTTTGTCTAATTCGGTTACCACGCAAAATCCCCCAGTCACTTAAGACAGGGGGAAATTTTTGCGAATTATTGCAGGTTCACCGAAACGCCGTCTTGCCTCAGCTTATGACCTGGAAAACCAGGTGGGCATCGTGGACGCTCGTTTTAAGTTTCCGGGTTCATGCCCGGTCTACTGCCACAAGGTCTCTCGATTCCCTTTGCTATACGGACAAAGATCAAAAAACACTATTGGCAGTCACCAACGTTCCAGTGGAACCTGTCCTTCTATTCTAACGATTTATTTCCAGATGTCCACTGTCTAGTATTCGCCATCTTCTGTAGGTACACCTGGCGTGCGCCCTGAAGATGGTCAGTGTTCGTGCCTAATTATACGCTGTTCTAGACACTCTAGGCTAAACTGATGAGTGTCATCGATCGCAAACCATGATGTTCGGGGTTATTGGCAGATGGTTTACAGCGAACCCCACTCCTATCTTGTCAAACTGGGGTTATTCCACTGGAACAGTTGGCGACAGAAACATCCTGATGTTACTCCCATGCTGGAGGGTGCCAACCTAAATTTATTGGATCTGAGTGGATTTAACCTCCGAGGGGCTAATATTCAAGGTGCTAACCTCTTTGGCACAGATTTGCTTGATGCTGACTTGACGGATGCCAATCTCACAAAAGCTGATTTTACAGGTGCCGATTTGAGGAATGCTTTTCTTTGCGGCGCTGATTTATCGGAAGCACGGTTGATTAGAACCCAAGCTTTAGGTACAAACTTTGAGAGAGCAATATTCACAGGAGTCTGCTTAGAAGACTGGAATATTGATAGTAAAACTAACTTGATTGGAGTTATCTGCGACTACGTTTATCTTAAATCCAGATATTCTCCTAAGAATAAACGATATGTACTGCAAGAACGCCGTCCTCATAGTGGCAGATTTGAACCGGGTGAGTTTGCCAAGCTTTTCCAAACAACTCTAGAAACGGTTGAGTTAATCTTTCGCAACGGGATTGATTGGCAAGCATTTTTGGTTGCTTTTCAAAAATTGGAGAAAGAACAGGGTGATTTTCCTGTCTCTATTCAATCCATTGAAACGAAGCATCGAGGCACTGTAGTCATCCACCTCAATGTTCTGCCAGAGCAGGATAAGGCAAAAATTGAGCAATCCTTTAAACAGTGTTATAAACAGGAACTTCAATGCATTGAGGCAGATTATCAAGAAAAGTTTGGTACTAGAGTTCAGTCAGAGGAATTAATTACTAAGTATCGCCAACGAAATTCGGATTTTAAAGCCATGATTCAGGTTATGGCTAAAGCTCAAAGTGACTTTGTTTTAAATATGTTGCTACAATTAGAGTGATTTTTCCTTAGTCATTCGTCCTTTTTTATTTGTTCAAGATTTTTCCCCCTCAAAACTCACTAAGGGCGGGTTTAGTCAAGTTATGGGTTTTGTTGGGCATTGTTATCCTTAAAACCCGCCCCTACTTCCCTTAAAAATTCACGCGCCATGACCGACTAGCAAGTGTGTTGGGTAGAAACTATCTTATTTGATAGTCTTTAACTGTACCACAGGGTTTCTATGGATTGTGCGATCGCCTGCGGGGTCTTGTGTGGGTTAGAATCCAACAGGACTGTGACATGTCCGAGTTTGCGCCCTGGGCGCGATTGTTTTTTCCCATACCAATGCAGATATGTTTGGGGCTGACGGGCTAGTTTTTGCCGTTTTTCGAGATAGTCGTTCTGGGAATATTCGTAACCTAATAGGTTAATCATGACGGCTCTATTACACCTAAGTGTCGGTTTCGTCAATTCTAATCCAGCGACTGCCCGTAAATGCATTTCAAACTGCGAAGTTTCACAAGCATCTAAACTAAAATGCCCAGAATTGTGGGTACGGGGGGAGACTTCGTTGACAAATACCTGATTATTGGCGGTGAGAAACAGTTCAATCCCAAACACGCCCACGGCTTGTAGACTATTGAGTAAGGTACGTGCGATCGCGTCAATTTCTTTTTCTGTCTCTGTGCTAATCGGGGCGGGAATGATCGCCCGACGGCACACTTGCTTTTCCTGCTGGGTTTCAACAACGGGGTAAACCACTACCTCACCGCTTAAAGAACGAGCAGCGATTACAGCTAATTCTCGTTCAAAGGGTACAAATTCCTCGACGAGGAGGGGTGTATCACCAAGTTTTGAACGGAGTTCCTGAAAACTCTCTCTCTCCTTAAAAATAAACGTGCCTTGACCATCATAGCCGTGGCGTCGCGCTTTGAGAACGACAGGAAAATCCATCCTATCTGGGTTGAGGGGTGTCTGTAGTAAGTTAAAAGCCGGTTGGGGTAAACCAATGTCGCGTAAATAGCAGCGTTGGTGATACTTATCCAGTAGGGGGGCTAAAGCCTCTAGGCGGGGGCGAAAACAGACACCTTGGTTTGCCAAGGGGAACAACCCATCTAAATTAATAAATTCATTCTCAAAAGTGATCACATCACAATCGGCGGCTAACTTAGCCGTCGCGGCGGCGTCATCAATCGGGGCAAAGATGGTATCGGAGGCGACACTAACGGCTGGATCAGTAGGATGGGGTGTTTGAATGACTAAATCCAATCCCAATGATTTAGCCCCATCTCCCATCATCCAAGCCAGTTGTCCGCCACCAATTACCCCTACTCGTTTCACAGTCTTAGGCATCAATAGGTTTGAGTCACTCGTTTGTCATGTTAGCGGATTTTGGTGTCAACATTAAACTCTGACAAGCAAAGGCTTCTGGACGAGATGATAGTGATAAGCCTTTGAATCAAGCCTATTTTCTAACCGCAACCGGAATGCCATGAACATTGACACTCCCCCGGTTAAAACGCGGGGGATTCTTTCTTCACAGGGAGGCAGAGTTTAACGTCTTCCAGGACGGAGCCTTTACCCTCAGAAAGCTTACCCACCGTGTGTCCCACGGCTTCCAGTCCTCTAATCTCGACTACCTGAGCGGCTGCTATATCGCGGTCTTGGGTATACCCGCAATGCTGACACTTGTGTACCCGTTGGGAGAGCTTTTTCTTGCCCGTTTCCTTCAGGCATTTAGGACAAGTTTGACTCGTTCCAGATGCGGGTATCTTCTGGAAGTACACGCCGCGCTTGAAACAGCATTGGGAGAGGATATCTAGGAATTGACCCCACCCCGCATCTAGGCAATGTTTAGCCAAGAAGCCTTTACCTAGTGCCTTGAGGTTGAGCTGTTCAGCAAACACAATGTCTGCCCAATCACAGAGGTTATGGGCTAGCTCCCAATGGTAGTTTTTACGGGTATTGGCTATCCGCTCATGTAGTCGGGCTACTTTGAGAAGTGCTTTAGCTCGATTGTTTGACCCAAACCGTTTATTAGCCACCTTTTTTTGCAGCGATTTCAGCTTGCTTTCTAGTCGCTTAAACGGTCTGGGATTTGGAAACGTTCGCCCATTAGACACGGCGGCAAAGTGCATTAAGCCTACATCTATTCCTAATGATGTACCAGTCGGACTGATTTCAGGTACATTTACTTTCCATTGCAGGATGAGTTGTACATACCAACCGGATGCCCGTCTCACAATACGCGCCTGTTTAATCGTCGCATCATCGGGAATTGGGCGGGATTGGTTGAATTTAACCAGCCCAATCTTAGGTAGTTTAATTCGATTCCCTTGAATGGGTTGTTCCGATGGCGTAGGAAAGACGAATGACCTCATCCGACCCGCTTTCTTGTACCGAGGAAAGCCTCTCCCATTCTTCCACATCCCCTCAAATGCTAGCTGTAGCCGCTTTAGGGTTTGCTGTAGCACTTGTGAGTGTACTGAGGCGAGTTCAGGGATACTCTTACGGGCAACCGTTAAGTTTTTGCATTGGCTGCTGTAGGTCGGTGACGGCGCATCGGCTGGAATGATGTACTCGTGTTTAATCGAGCAGGCGTAACCCCTACATTTGCGAGATTTAACCCAATCTTTGCGCTCAGTTAAAGCGTAGTTGTATACCCTACGGCATTGCTCTAGCCACTCTTCAAAAGTAGCTATCTGAGCGCTAGTTGGTTTTAGTTTGAACTCGTAAATTAAGGTAAACAGTTGCTCGACCTCCTGCAATGTTTTCTAACACTATACTACACTATTGGTGGGGCTTGTTCAGGACAAATCAGACTCGCGACTAAAGTCGCTTTGCTGAACGCCGAGATCGGTTTCATCCCCTGCGTTTTAACCAGGGGATGAAACCATCGCTATCCTGTAAGAATATAGTAAGCTCAATTCTGACTTGAGCTTTTATACTTCCCTGAAAAACTCAAACCTCTCATAACCAGCCACAACCATGAGTCAACCCACATCCGATCAACTGCAAATCTTTCTCGACATCGCCACAGAAGCCGCGATGACAGCCGGGGCAATCTTGCAAACTTACTGGGGTAAACTAGATGGGGTAGAAGAGAAAGGGCGTCCGGGTGATTTAGTCACAGTCGCTGATAAAGAAGCAGAAGCCGCCATTGTAAAAGTCTTAGGGCGTCATCTTCCCCATCATGCTATTTTGGCAGAAGAATCGGGTCAAAGGGGAGACCAGAAGAGTGAATATCTTTGGGCAATTGATCCCCTCGACGGCACCACCAATTATGCTCATCAGTACCCCATTGCCGCTACATCTGTGGGACTGCTCGTTAACGGAATACCGCAAGTGGGAGTTATCTATAATCCCTTTCACAATGAACTATTTCGGGCGGCTAAAGGATTGGGAGCAACTTGCAACCGCCGTCCGATTCAAGTGTCTGGCACCTCTAATCTCCATCAAAGCTTACTAGTAACTGGCTTTGCCTATGACCGCCACGAAACCCCAGACAACAACTATGCCGAGTTTTGTCACCTAACTCACCTCACCCAAGGCGTTCGCCGCAGTGGTTCAGCCTCTCTCGATTTGGCAGAAGTGGCTTATGGACGCTTAGATGGGTATTGGGAACGGGGAATTTCACCCTGGGATATTACAGCTGGTGTAGTATTAGTGCAAGAAGCAGGTGGTACAGTCACAGCTTATGATGGTAGCCCCCTCGTCCTAAAATCTGGACGAATTCTCGCCACCAATGGTCAAATTCACAACCAACTCAGTCAGGAACTGTTACAGACACCACCCTTGTCGAGTTGGACGTGACACTTCCTCGAGACGGATCAAAGATTGTAGTGCCGCTTGGCTTCAAATACCCACCCATTAACAATAGACGAAAAAGCAGATACCATAAACCATACTGCCTTAGAGTCTTGGAGCCTTGGAGACTGGGAGCCTTCTGAGACAGTCCTGCCCAACCGTCAGTTTACCCCTATCTTGGGAACCATATTTTCTACAATAGCTATGAGGATGTCAAGGGGGACTTTCATCTCTGAGACAGACTATAACACTATTCTTTCGTCACAGCAATTGGACAGCACCCTATGGCTTTTGAAATTGAACGCGGACTTTTTAAGTATGATTTCACGGATTATTATGCCATTTTAGGCGTTCCCGTCGATGCGGATGAGAAGACAGTCCGGAAGCAGTATCTCAAAGTAACTCGCCGTCTCCATCCTGACAGCAGCAAATTCAAAACGGATGCGGAAAAACAGCAAGCCAATGAACTGTTAACAAAACTCGTCAATCCTGCCAAAGAACAACTGTTTCGTGGCAGTCGTGACTATAAAGTCAGTCTAGGACACATGGGCAAGCGTCTAGCCGCAGAAGGGGGCAAAATTTCGATTTCTAGCGACACGGCAAAAGAATTGGCAAGAGCTGGTGCAAATGTCGATGCTGTTTATCGGAATTCATTGAAATCTCTAGCCTCCAAGCAATACGAATCTCTTGATAAAGTAGTGGACAGAATTGGCGAAATCAGTGAACTCAATTTAGTTTACTTGATGCTCAAAGGAAAAACATCTAAATCCGGCATCAGCAAAACCTCTTCAGGAACAGCCATTTCTAAAACGGCGGGAACTGGCGCGGCGGTGAAGAAAACGACGGCTGGCGCAGCGACTAGTGGTGCATCAACGAAGGGGGGTGGGACTCAGGAAGTCTCAAAAGTTGATTCCTATCTCAGCCGCGCCGACAGCTATATGAAGAAAAACAATTTTGCGGGCGCTGTTTTAGAATTACGAGAAGCTCTCAAATTAGAGCAAACCAATAGTAAAAGTCATGGCTTATTGGGGTTAGCTTACTTAAAGCAAAATCAAGTATCCATGGCTAAGGTTCATATTAACAAAGCCTTGCAATTGAATCCCCAGGAAGAAAACGCCTTGAAAGGAAAGCAATATATCGACAAATTAACCCAGAAAACAGGTTCAGGCAGCAAGTCGAAAGATCAATCGAGTGGCGGTGGTTTGTTTGGAGGATTGTTTAGCGGCAAGAAAAAGTAAAAGAATCAGGGACAAAGGATGAAAATTGAAACCGTTTTCAGGTTTTCCGATTGTTGGGGCGGGTTTCACCCGGATGTCCCTAAATCCCCCCTAACTGAGTGCGAGAATTTTTTGGCAGATGAGGGATGGGGAATGTAAACGTGCAGCAGCTTTTGCCGCCTAGTGGGCTAAATGTTTGGACTTCACCGGCATTTGCTCACTCACCCTCACTTGCAAAAAGGATCATTGGCAGTAGATGATAGGAGAGGAATCCACCCTTCAGGGTGGCTAGCAGATTGAACGATTGGGTGGATGGATAATCTAGAGTTTTACGATTACAAGCCGCACCTGAGCAGCTTGCGCGAAGAAATATTCCAGGGTTTGGCTCAACCCCAAAAAGCGATCGCGCCCAAGTTCTTTTATGATAAACGGGGTTCGGAACTGTTTGATCACATCTGTGAGTTGGAGGAATACTATCCCACCCGCACGGAAATTCATCTGTTAAAAACCTATTGCTGGGATATTGGACAACTTGTGGGTCAAGATTGCTTGCTGATCGAGTATGGTAGTGGCAGTAGTGCCAAAGTCCGCCTTCTGTTGGATGCCTTGCCGCACCTAGCCGGCTATATGCCCATCGATATCTCCCAAGAACACATGCTGCAAGCGTCAGCCGAACTAGCACAATCCTATCCTGACTTGGATGTGATTGCTGTTTGTGCGGATTATACCCAGGATTTTCAACTGCCACCCTATAGCAAAAAACCCGTCAATCATAAGCTAATTTTCTTTCCGGGTTCCACGATTGGCAATCTTCATCCCCCTGAGGCGCTCCATCTGCTCAAACAGTCGCGTCGTCTTCTGGATAAAGGCGATGGTATGTTAATTGGTGTTGATCTCAAAAAAGACCCAACTATTTTAAACGCCGCCTATAATGATGCCGAGGGAGTCACGGCTGAATTTAATCTACACCTATTGGAGCGGATTAATCAGGAGCTAAACGCTAATTTTGATTTATCGCACTTTCGCCACTGGGCTTTTTATAATCCAGATAAAAGCCGCATTGAGATGCATTTAGTCAGTCTCAAGGAACAAACTGTGATCATAGATAGGACACCGTTTCACTTTCGTCAAGATGAAACGATTCATACAGAAAACTCTTATAAATACAGCGTTGAAGAGTTCCAGGATATGGCAACTTATGCTGGATTCGAGGCTCAACAGGTGTGGATAGATACCAACCATCTCTTCAGCATCCATTACCTAACGATTAGGAATTAGGGATTTTATTTCCCTCTTCCCTATTCCTTGCTCCCCTAGAAGGGCGGGTTTAGTCAAGTTATCGGTTTGTCGCTCTCATTTTATCGATAAAACCCGCCCCTACACCCCCGCTTCCCCTGTTCCCTGTTCTCTGTTCCCTGACAAATGACAAAAACTGACAAAATAAATTTTTCTTGTCCGAGTGGTTTTCCCGAATTTCTCCCAGGTGAAAAGCGTCTGGAGATGTATTTGATAGATACCATCCGCCAGGTGTTTGAGCGGTATGGATTCACACCAATCGAAACCCCTGCAGTTGAGCGGTTGGAAGTGCTGCAAGCCAAAGGAAATCAAGGAGATAATATTATTTACGGGCTACAACCCATTTTGCCCCCGAATCGCCAAGCAGAAAAAGAACAAGCGGGAGAAAGTGGTTCAGAGGAGAGAGCATTAAAGTTTGATCAGACAGTTCCCCTAGCCGCTTATATTGCCCGTCACCTGAATGAACTTCAGTTTCCCTTTGCTCGCTATCAGATGGATATTGTATTTCGGGGAGAACGGGCAAAAGCTGGACGCTATCGCCAATTTCGTCAATGTGATATTGATGTAGTGGGTCGTAATAAACTTAGTTTGCTCTATGATGCCCAAATTCCCGCGATTATTGCCGAGATTTTTACGGCGATTAATATCGGAGACTTTTTGATCCGGATTAACAATCGCAAAGTTCTCAGTGGGTTTTTTGAGTCGATTGGTTTGGATGAGAGCAAAATTATGCCCTCTATCCGAATTGTGGATGCAGGGGAGAAGATTGGCGAAGCTAAGGTTAAAAAAGCGCTCTTGGCTGAAGGGTTATCCGATGAACAAGTCGAGCAAATTCTTGCCTTTACTAAGATTCAGGGTTCGGTGGATGAAGTGTTGGCGCAATTGAACGCCATGCTTGAGGATAAACCCGATGCTCAGGTATTGAAAACGGGCATTGCTGAACTGGAAACGGTGATTACAGGGGTACGGAATTTGGGGGTGAGCGATCGCGTGTTTTGCCTTGACCTCTCAATTGCCCGTGGATTAGACTATTACACGGGAACGGTGTATGAAACAACCCTCGTTGGTCATGAAGCCTTGGGCAGTATTTGTTCAGGGGGACGGTATGAAGAACTTGTGGGAATGTTTGTCGGGGATAAAATGCCAGGAGTGGGCATTTCCATCGGTTTAACTCGGTTGATGAGTCGGCTGATTCAAGCCGGGATTCTGGAGTCTTTCTCCTCCACACCCGCTCAAGTGATGGTGGTGAATATGCAAAGCGACTTGATGCCCTTATATTTAGACGTATCTCAGAAACTGCGTCAGGCGGGAATTAGTACAATTACCAGTTTTGAAGAACGTTCTGTGGGCAAACAGTTACAGCAAGCCGATAAACGGGGAATTCCCCTTTGTGTAATTATTGGCTCTGAAGAAGCCGCCAACCAAAAATGCGGTCTGAAAAACATGAAAACCGGGGAGCAAATTGCCGTCAAGATAGAGCAGCTAGCTGATGAGGTTACCAAGCAATTAACCTAAGGGCATTTCTGTAGAGACGTTCCATGCAACGTCTCTACAAAAGGGGAAATTTTGTAGCATAAATGACAGACAAAAACAATGAACTACACTGCCACTAGAGCATCTTGGTAAGAGTTATGATTTAAGCGGAAATGAACCTGACTCAGAGCATACCACGTTTGCTCACCGACCACTCCATCTACCAGTAAGCCATGACGTTTCTGGAACGATCGCACAGCGTGTTCTGTTTGTTCACCAAAATCACCATCAATTGGCGCTGAATAATCCTGAGTCAGATGCAGCACCCACTGTAAGGGAATCACCATATCATGTCTGCTACCTCGATTGAGTACAGGCATATTAACCGGGGCGCCGTGATAAAGGGCTTGCCATGTTAGGGAATCGACAATACCATCAGCTTTGAGGAACATACTTTGCTGAAATTCCATCACAGCATCATGGACCGAGCGATCAAAATACCCCCCCATGGGACCCGTGTAGGTGCCGCAATGAGCCAGAAGCTTTTGCAGTTCTAAAACCTCCGCTCCCACCGAACCCAGTTGCAGTATAGGTTTGCGAACCGATGATTTAGCGGTGAGTCTAACCTTTGATGTCGTTTCCGGATTAAAAAGCGCTTGCATAGTACAGTCCTCATAAGAAGTGAGTTTGTACAGTATTTTAAGGTACTGTTGATGGCTGGGAACTTATCCTAGCTAACCCAATCAGCCTTGTCATCATCCGATTGGACAATTGGGTTAAAGGATGTATTCAGTCTCAACTTAATCCTACAGTAGGTTTAACGGAAGGGAAATGATACAAAAGCGATCGCGCTTGAGTGGGACGGTTCAAGAACGCGATCGCTTAATTAAAATTAACGGATTTTATCTCAACCTGTGGAAACCCGCGCAGGCGGGTGCAAGTTTGTGTAGTTTCAACCGCCCAATTAATATGATGTCCGGCTAGGCGAGGATAAAATCACTCCTGTCGAGGGCATTTGCTTGAATCCCACTTAAGATAGCTAGGTCTGTATTGAAGACACTAATGCGAGTATCATTACCATCTTGAATCAGGTCAAGCTGTTGGAACGTGATACCCAAACCACGAATGCCAATCCGGTCAATCTCTACCTCAAAGTCGGTAATCGTGTGAGCCGCACTGGGAACAAAGCCATTAACAATCCAGAACTGATCATCACCTTTGCCACCCGTCATGGTGCTACCACCCTCACCACCGAACAAGAGATCATCGCCATCACCGCCTGAGAGTTGATCATTGAAGCCAGCAATCAGGATATCATCACCTTTGCCGCCATCAAGACTATTATTCCCTGAACCAAAAGAGGCATTAAGAATATCATCGCCATCGCCACCAGACAATTGATCATTGAAGCCAGCTAAAAGATTGTCGTCGCCATCGCCACCATCAAGGCTGTTATTTCCTGTACCAACGGAAGCGTTAAGGATATCATCGCCATCACCGCCCAAAAGTTGGTCATTAGAACCAGCCAGGAGGTTGTCGTCGCCATCGCCACCATTGAGCAGATTATTACCGCCACCATTTAAGGCATTGAGAATATCATCGCCTTGACCCCCATCAAGCACATTATGACTGCCACCACTGGAAACATCAAGGATATCATCACCCTTGCCGCCTAATAGGTGGTCATTCGAGCCAGCTAACAGAACATCGTTACCTTTGCCCCCATCCAGCAGGTTATTTCCGCCACCGCGGGAAGCATCGAGAGTATCATTGCCTTTACCACCCAACAGATGATCATTAGAGCCAGCCAAGAGGTTGTCGTCACCTTTACCTCCATCAAGCAGGTTATTTCCGCCACCGCGGGAAGCATCGAGGGTATCATGACCTTGGCCGCCAAACAACTGATCGTTGAAGTTAGCCAACAGTTCATCCTTGCCTTTACCACCATCAAGCAGGTTGTTTCCTGCACCATTGGATACATCTAGGCGATCGTTGCCAGCTTCACCAAAGAGTTGGTCGTAGCTATTGCCAATCAGCGTATCATTACCTTGACCGCCGTAGAACTGATTACCACCAGCGCTTCCTGAGCCATCAACCTGATCATTACCAGCAAGTGCAAAGACGATGACTGGACTGTCCGTAATGTTAAAAACATCATCGCCAGAAGTGCCAAATATAGTTTTTGGAGGAATCTTTTGGTTCCCAAAGTCGATATTGGTGACTGTCTGACCCGGACGGAGTTCTACCTTATGAGTACCCGGTACAGTGCCGCCGCCACCTACAGATAACCAATCGAAGGCTTGGTTAGCCAGCATTTGGTTATCCCCAACACCAATTACGCTATTGAAGAAATCATCATCGGCAACGGCGATGACAGCACCAGTGCCAAAGGTGTTGACGCTGATATGAGGAGTTTGTCCAACATCATTGACAATAGTACTGGCTGAACCCGACACAGACAACGAATTCAAAGGACCGCTGACGTTGACTTGGTTTACCTGATCCGTTACGGGATGGGGGAAAATGTTGGTTGTTAGTCCTGCCGTACCATTGATGCCGGTGTAGTTAATGTCGAATAAGCTGGCTAGGACTTCGCCGCTGTTTACCTGGTCACCATGGAGAAGTAAACTATTGCCTGCTTGTACCCAGTTTTTAACGGCTGTCTGCTCCGCAACTGTCCAAGTCGTGGAACCCCCTTCATCAACCCAAAGGATATCGTAGTTTGCTAGCACGGTATTAATGGGATCAAAGTTCTCATCCACCGCAGCGCCTCGGGCGGTCAAGTCGCCGATGATTGTGGAAAAGGAACTAGATGACCTTTGACCATGGGAGCGATCATATAATATGTCAACTCCAGACAGATCAGCTAACTGAACATTCAAGGGTTGTGTGCGCCAGTTGCCAGGTTTTTGCAAGGGTTGGGAACCGAGCTGATCGGGGGAAACCGTTCCTGCTATCCAAGGCGCACTCAGTTGATACTCTATGACTGGAACATCATTTACACTATTTACATCATTTCCTAAAACGGGTTGAGCGACCTTAAAAGTACCACTGCTTAAGGGAAGATTTTCTGGCTTGAGTACTTTACCAACGCCACTGGTTCGGTTTTCTAGAGTAACTGTATCAAAGTACTTATCGCTGGAAAAACCACGAAACGCAATGCCTCCTGAAGTGAACAGGTTACTCGTTCCAGTTACACTGTTTAGCAACGTCGTGCCATCACTGTCAAATAACTCTGTCGTGATGTTACCTCCTACTCCCCAATCAACATCAAGTTTGTACCATTTGTCGGAGATATAGTTCTGAGAAACAGCAGCAATATCCCTGAAACCAAAACTATTATTTTCCTGGATGATAAGTTGATTGGTATTGGGGGCCAATACGGCAGAAAGACTACCCGCAGCAGACGCGCCAAACCCGAAATAAGCGCGACCATTAGCAGCATTTGCTAAATTGACCCATACAGAAAGAGAATCACCCTGTTGCACGGAGACTTCAGAATCGTTCCGATACAGCCAGCCACCGGCGCTACCATCCAAAAGTCCATAAGTACCATCGTGAGCAGCTAGGGTGCTGGCAATAGTACCGGTGAGAGAGGTTTGTGTATATTCACTGAGGTTACCGTCCTCAAATCCATCGAGAAGACCTGCACCAACCCCAGGAAAAGTCTGCTCCCAACCAGGTTTGATCACCTCGGCAACGGTGTAAGTACCTGGATTCAGGTTCGTGAAGGTATAGTCGCCGTTGGTATCGGTTTTCGTAGATGTCTCACCGGAATCGAGCTGACCATTTTGATTATCGTCTAAGTAAATTGTCCAACCCGCCAAACCTGGCTCATTGGCATCTTGTTTTCCATCCCCATTGAGGTCATTCCACTTACTACCGCTAATTTCTCCTGGCTGAGGTACTCCGACAAACACATTATCGATCGCCCAGTTATCGAAGCCATTACCACTATGATTAACTTGACGCCAGCGGAAACTGGTGCTACTGGTTTGGGCTGCGGTAGGAACTGTTTCGATGAGGGTTGTCCAACTGGTGAAATCTTCGGTGTCATAGAGTCCAAGCTGAGTCCAACTGCTACCACCATTGATGGAATATTCCAGTACTACATCTTCCCCAGCATCCGCATTCTCACCACCATTGGAGCCATTGCCAAAAATCAAGTCAAAGAAGACTGTACCGCCGCTGGAGACATCCACAAAGTTAGTGGTGGCAAAGCGAGAGTTCCCGCCGGGAGAACCATTGTTAAACCACAAGGAATTCCCATCACTACCGACAAAGTTGCTGTTGGCTGTGCCGTTGGTGATCGTTGACCATTGGCTATTATCAATGTCTGGGTCAAAGTCATCAACAACGCTGTTGAGGATCGGTGCTCCGACAGTTACATTATCGATTGCCCAGTTATCGAAACTATTGCCACTGTGAGCGATTTGCCGCCAACGGAAGTTGGTGCTACTCGTCTGAGCAGCAGTAGGAATCGTCTCCGTTAGGGTTGTCCAAGTGGTGAAGGCTTCTGTGTCGTAAAGACCAAACTGGTTCCAAGTGGTGCCACCGTTTGTGGAGTATTCCAGCACCACGTCTTCCCCTGGATCGGCATTTTCGCCACCATTGGAGCTATTGCCAAAGATCAGGTCAAAGGTAATCGTGCCGCCATTAGCAACATCTACCAGGTTGGTGATGGCAAAACGAGAGCTACCGCCAGGAGAGCCTCCGTTAAACCATAGGGAGTTCCCATCACTGCCAACAAAGTTGCTATTGGCTGTACCGTTAGTGATATTAGACCATTGGCTATTGTCAATGTCTGGGTCAAAGTCATCAAAAATTACGGGAAGAACTGGAACAGGGGTGCTGCCAGTGAGGGCACTGTAGGCATTGAGCCGCCCACCTGAAACGGTTATTCCTTGTAATGCTGGAATTGGGTCAACGGTTGCCAGGATGCGATCCTTGACCTGTTGGGCTGTTAATGTGGGGTCTTGAGACCAAATCAAACTGGCAACGCCTGATACGTGGGGGGTTGCCATGGATGTTCCACTCTTGAAACCGTATCCGCCTCCAGGAATCGTGCTATAGACAGAAGAACCTGGTGCGCCCAAGTCTACGGATGTGGCTCCGTAACTGGAAAAACTTGACCGTTGATCGTCATCGTCAGTGGCAGCGACAGAAATGATGTTATCCAGGTTGTAGCTGGAAGGATAGTGGGGATTGATATCATTGTCACTGTTACTATTTCCTGCTGCAGCAATAAATAACTGTCCAGCAGCACCAGCCGCCGCGATCGCATCCAACAACCCCTGAGAAAAGCCTCCGCCCCCCCAACTATTGTTGGTCAAGTCAGCGCCCATCATCGTGGCATATTCGACGGCTTGAATCGCATTGAAGGTACTGCCGGTATTCGAGGCGTTTAGGAATTTTAGCGCCATGATATCAGCCGACCAACTGACACCCGTCACACCAATACCATTGTTTCCTTCCGCAGCGATGGTTCCGGCTACGTGAGTTCCGTGACTGTTGTCGTCAAAGGGGTCGTTATCATTATTAACAAAGTCCCACCCGTGGATATCATCAATGTAGCCATTACCATCATCATCAATTCCATTTCCGGCAATTTCTCCCGGATTTATCCACATATTGTCGTTGAGATCGGGATGGTTATAGTCCACCCCTGAATCAATTACCCCAACGACTATATTGTTTCCGGTTTCAATATCCCAGGCTTCGGGAGCATCAATGTCCGCGTCAGAAGTACCACCCGTCTGTCCAGTATTATTTAACCCCCAAAGTTGATTGAATTGGGGGTCATTGGGAACAGTGGTAGTGGTGGAAACGATATAGTTGGGTTCGATATATTCAACGGCGGGATCGCCCCCATAAAGCGCCATGGCTTCAACGACGCTCATCCCTTGGATTTGCCAACGCTCAATTCCCAAGGTTTGAGTGGACTCTATTACTTGGACTCCCAGGCTAGTTTTGAGAACGTTAATTTGATTCGTGGGAATCGATGATTTAACTTTAACAATCACCTCATCGGAGGCGTAGTCTGTTCCTTCTACACCCATAGTGCTGGAGAGTTCTTGCACTAAGGCTTGGAATTCAGGTGACTCCATCTGTCGCTTAGGCAAAACTGCTACATCATCAGTACTCACTACTTCTACTGAATCATTGAGTTCAATTTGGCTGTTGTCGGATTGCTCGAACAAATCATTAGTGGACATAGTTCTCACTCCTTAAACAAAATTCTTTAGAAAATCCGATCTAGTGGCTATTTCACTCCACTAGATTCGCTGCAACTCGTGAACCTTCACTGACTACTCTGGATTGGGCAGCGAATTTTACGCGAATGAGCGATTTTTTTAACAAAACTTTACAAAACCTGAACAGTCAGACACAGGATTCACTCCTTCACGCTCAATGTAAGTCAAAACTGATGCAACGAAACACTGTATCTGGGAGGTTTCCGCTTTTGGGCGTAAGTCCTCAAAAATTAACCTGAATTTAACCTTACTTATGTAGCCGTAAGGTTAGAACATCGATGTCTAGTTGAGGAGTATAGAAGTTTCTTCGCCGTAAATCCAAATAGTTAACAAAACTTATGAGTAGAAAAATAAACCACTGTTCCAGCCGGCATTGAAACCCTAGTCAGTTGCCTAAATCCAATTGTAAATGTAAAGATTTTTAACAAAGACTGACCTATTGCGTAAAATCTTCCCCCTCAGCCAGAGTGATCAGGTGAACGGTTGATGAGGCACTAGATAATTCAGTTGGCTCAGGACAATGAAGAGAGTCCAATTAGATAGATAATTATGAGGGATAAAAATGTATGAGATCGTAAGATTAAAACGGATAAAAGAACGGATGAACAAAAAGCATTTAGAAAAGGAGATTAATAGATGTCTAATACATCTCAAAAAAATGAATTACTTAATTTACTTCTTGACGCGCAACAAACTGTCCCAGGAAGCATAGAGCGAAGGCAAAGTGTAACCAAACTGGTTGATCGAATCCTGCGATCGCGCCCAATATGCCGTCCGCTAAAAGACCAACCCTTATCAAATGCTTGCCAAGACATTTATCAAGCCGCACACCAGCAACTTTTGGGTACTCTGTACTCGGATATTGACCGCTACAATCCTGAAAATGAATCCCTAAGACAATGGGCAAATATAAGGATGCGGGAAGCCTTTCAAGAAATACTCACTGACAATCGTCTGAAACAGCTAGCTCTAGAAGCCAAACAATATTCAGCCCAGACACAGCAACGCCAATATCTCTTAACTGAACTGGTTAATGCGATTCAACTATCTCGGAGACTTATCCGTCCTCATCGAGGTGAACTAAAGAGTGATTTTTATAACATAATTTATGATGATGCCGTTAATCGAACCTTGCTTTATGTTTTCCAAAAAATTGACTTATATGACCCGGAACGAGGGAATGGGGTATTTATGAATTGGGTTAACTTTAGACTGGATAGAACATTAAGAGATATTCGAGCATCTTACCAGATTACCCAAGACAAGCCGATTGCTATCGAAGAAATAGATAATCTGGGAACAACTGAGGCGGCTCCCACGACATTTGAAATCATCATGCATTATATAGAACGTGATCCCGATGAAATTTTTAAACGGGAATTGATTCAAAAACATCCCAACGCCAGCTTCCAAGCTATATTTTTAGCGAAGCGCATTCAGGGGAAAAGCTGGAAAGAAATTTCACAAGACTTGGGAATTCCTGTGACAACCTTAAGTAGTTTCTATTGGCGCTGTATTCAACGGTTTGCCCCAAAAATTAGACAGTACGTCCAAGACTGCGCGTAAACCTAAAAAGGAAAAAAAGCCATGATTACTATTAATAATAAAGTTAAGCTAGGTTGGCAAGTCCATCAAAAAGCCAAACAGTTTCGTCAACACCAATCCACCCCGTTCAATTTTGTCAACGCGCAGCAGGTTTATCTGAATACCTTAGCCGTGTATGCGGTGAATGACTACCTCAAGCGCCAAGGAATAGAGACAGACTTGACGGAAAGTGATAGCTGGGACCCATTAATGCAGTCTTTAGTCAATATTGCCGATTTAAAGGTGAAACGGCAAGGTCAATGGGTAAAATTAGAATGCCGTCCTGTATTCTCGGATATAAACTTTGTTTACATTCCAGCAGAAGTTTGGGAAGATAGGATTGGCTATGTTGCAGTAGGGATAAATGAATCCCTCACAGAAGCAACATTACTCGGCTTTACTCCAACCGTGACAACGGAGGAGTTATCCCTTAGCCAGTTCCAATCTCTGAATGATTTGCTCAAGTGTCTTACACCTAAAAGTGAATCATTACCTCTAGTTAACTTAAGTCGATGGTTTGATAATATCGTGGCAGAGGGTTGGCAAACTGTTGAAGCTTTACTAGGTACACCAGACGTTAGTCTAGCATTCAGAAGTGTCAATCCGGCGACGGTTAAGCGGGGGAAGGCAATTCAACTGAAAGACCACACTCTAGCACTTATACTCGACCTGAATCAAGACAATGAACAAAACATTCGCATCCGTGTCAAGGTTCGTTCCTTAGCGAGTAACACCTCTTTACCCGAAGGGATCACCCTGAGGGTACTGGATGAAACAGGAGAACCTTTTCTAGAAACTCAAGCTGGAAAGGCGGATAGTTCCATTCAAACGAAACCCTTTCAGTTTATTGAACAACCTGAAGAAAAATTTACCGTTAAAGTGGTGTTAGGAGAGGAAAGTATAACGGAGAATTTTTTAATTTAAACTGAGGAAAGCAGGAACATAACTATGGGTAAAGTCGTTCAACTTAATCTAGAACATGGGGATTTTAGCCAAGGGTTTCAGATTACCCTGGAAATTAGCGACGAGAGTTTTCCGCACCGTCAAATCCGAACGGGTGGTAGTTTACCCGCTAACTTACAGGTTTGGGCAAACTATGATAATTGGCAGAAAACTTATCGCCGCTTAGAAACAGCCTTCAGACGCCCGGTTATTTTAGATGATGAAACTGAATTACTTCCCCCTGTTTCTGCTGACGAATGTCAAGTTTTATTTGAAACCCTAAAAGGCAGTATTAATCATTGGCTTAGCGCTGAAGAGTTTCGCCGTGTCAAAGAGCAATTACTTAGAGAGTTAGACGAAGAAGAAGAAATTCGCGTCATTGTCCGCACCAGTGAACATAACTTGCGGAAATTACCCTGGGATGCGTGGGAGTTTTTGGACGAGTTTCCCAATGCGGCTGTGGCTATTAGTCCGACAGAACATGATGTAGGAACTCAGGTTAAACCGAAAAATAAAGTCAGAATTTTAGCAATTTTAGGCAATAGCCAGGGAATTAATATTGCCAGAGACAGAGGTTTACTCGAAAATTTACCCCAGGCGGATGTCCGCTTTCTGGTTGAACCGCAACGTCAAGAATTTGAACCTCTGTGGAGTGAAGAATGGGATATTCTTTTCTTTGCGGGACATAGTTACTCTCAAGGAGATGGCGATTGCGGTTATATTTATATTAATCAAACCGAAAAGCTAGCGATTAGCGAGTTGAAAAATACCCTAAAAAGAGCGATAAAGAAAGGGTTACAACTGGCGATTTTTAATTCCTGTGATGGTTTAGGATTAGCGAATGAGTTGCAGCGGCTGAATATCCCGCAAATGATTGTCATGCGGGAACCTGTACCGGATAAGTTTGCTCAAGAATTTTTGAAATATTTTCTGGAATCGTTTTCCAGTGGCAAATCGTTATATAGTTCAGTCCGAGAAGCACGGGAAAAACTCCATGACTTATCGGATATTGAGAGAAGGTTTCCGGGTGCAAGTTTGTTACCTGTAATTTGCCAAAATCCCACAGTTTTACCCGTAAAATGGGACGATTTTTTGGCAAAGGCAAAGCCTGAGGCGGAATCAGGGGAGTCGATTGAACCTCCAGTTTTATCTGAAGATAAAGAGATATTATCCAAACAGATTTCTCTGAAAAAGTCAGCGAGTGAAGATAAATCCCTTAAGGTTTCACCCCCAGCAAAAAAGCCAATCGGTAAACTCATAGCTATTGGACTTTTGGGGGGGGCGATTTGTCTTTCAGCCATCAGTGGTTGGTTATGGTGGAAACGCCCTATTTGTTCATTGAGCGATAGTCGGATACCCTTAAGGATTAATATGCCCCAAGGACAACTCTTTAACTATGGGGGAAGTACAACTTGGGTTCCTATTGCTGAACCCTTTCATGAACAGATCAAGACAGCCTTGCCCGATTTTCACCTCAATCCACCTAAGTATAGTGGTTCAGTTGAGGGAATTCAACAGGTATTGGGAGGCTATTTTGCGTTCAGTTTATCCTCTATCCATCTGCAAAAAAAAGATTTAGCGGAGGCGAGACAGCAAGGCTATGAACTGATTCAGAAGTCGGTAGCGATTGACGCGATCGCAGTCGGGGTAAATCCTCAACTCAATGTTCCTAGCTTAACCCTAACTCAGCTTAAAGATATTTATACCGGAAAAATTCGTAACTGGCAACAAGTGGGTGGTTCGGATTTGCCAATTACTCCCTACTCCCGCCAATCTGATCAAGGTGGAACAGTGCGATTTTTTACCGATGCGGTTTTAGGAGGACAACCGTTTAATACCCAAATTGTCCAATTTGTTGGTTCGACAACCACGGGAATCGGTAAAGTTAGTAATGATCCAGGCGGTATTTACTACGCCTCAGCACCGGAACTTGTTTCTCAATGTGGAATTCGTCCTTTACCTTTGGGACTTCCGGGAAAGACTCCAATTGCTCCCTATCAGGGTGACTTAGTTCCCCCGGAGTCTTGTCCTCAGCAGCGCAATGAGATGAATTTCGCCGCATTCAAAAGTGGAGAATACCCCTTAACTCGAAACTTATTTGTGATTATCAAAGATTTTCCCGGCGAGAATAATGCTCAAGAACAAGCGGGGAGAGCGTATACTCATTTGATATTAACGGGTAAGGGTCAAGGGATGGTAAAAGAACCTGGATATGTTCCTGTTGCTCAGGCTTGTCTGTCGCCCTAGGGGAGCTAGGTGAGCGTCAGGAACAATTGCGGGTTTGTCGATGGGGTTCAATACCCCGCAGACAAACAAACTCCGAATGTATTGACGGAGTACATCGCTCCCTTGTTCTTTCGGTAATACGGAAGAATTCATCGAGGTGTTGCTTTTCAATGTCAGAGATTCGTAGAGAGATGTTCTTCATCTGTTGCATATAGGATTGATTTGGCGATACAATTACCCCATGAGAACTGCCTACCAGTACCGATTAAGATTGACGAAACAGCAACAAGCCACGGTTGATAAGTGGATCGAACTTTGCCGTAGTCAATACAACTATCGGCTGGCAGAGCGGTTTAATTGGTGGGAACAAAATCGTTGTGATGTTAATGCCTGTCCCCTGGTTTGCCATCTACCAGAACTAAAAGACCGACCCGATTTCTACTCACAGAAACGGGATTTGGTTAATACCAAAAAGTTGTTTCCTCAATATAAAGAAATTCCCTCTCACAGTCTACAAGATGTAATTGCGCGAGTGGAGAAGTCATTTGAGCGATGGCTCAAGGGAGACGGTAATGGCAAAAGAAGTGGCAAGCCTAGATTCAAGGGAGTTGGGCGTTATCGTTCAATCACCTTTCCTGATCCAGTTAAGTCACAACACATCAAAGGTCGGTTTATTCAACTTCCGAAGATTGGCGAGTTGAAGATGATTTTGCATCGTCCCTTGCCGGATGGGTTCAAAGTCAAAACATCTACCATCGTCAAGAAAGTTGATGGGTATTACATCACACTGTCACTACAAGATGATTCCGTTGCTGATGTAACTCCCGAAACTCCAACCTGGGAAAATACTATTGGGATTGATATGGGGCTGAAGTCTTTCTTGGTGACGGATTCCGGGGAAGAGGTGGAGATTCCGCAGCCTTACCGGAAAGCGGAAAAGCGTCTGAAAAAGTTGCAACGTTCCCTATCTCGCAAAAAGAAAGGTTCTAATCGTCGAAAGCAGGGGATTAAACGAGTTGCCAAGGCACATTTAAAAGTTGCCAATCAGCGCAAAGATTTTCACTATAAAACGGTTAAAAAGCTTCTATCTCAAGGAAAGAATGTTGCTCATGAAAAGTTAAATATCAGAGGTATTGCCAGAACAAGATTAGCAAAATCAACTCATGATGCTGGATGGGGTCAATTCCTGCAAATTCTTTCAATCAAGGCTGAAAGAGCCGGATTGTTAGCAATCGCAGTGAATCCAAACGGCACG